>JAZKEH010000216.1:50268-67221 GCA_040387155.1 Pseudomonadota bacterium
GCTGGTTTGCCTTCCGTCTGGACGTCGAACACTTCAAGCACGCCATTGCCACAGGCGATCTTCAATGCGGCAGCAGAAACACCCAGCACGGTGCCAGGCACAGCCTTGGTGGAATCCGTAGTGACTTGGGTACGGATCAGTCGCACACGTTTGTCCTGATGCAGGCACCAGGCTGGCGAGCGTGGGTACAACGCGCGCACCTGGTTATGGATCGTAGAAGCGTCTTGCGCCCAGTCGATTTTGGCCTCTTCTTTTTGCAGCTTGCGGGCATAGGTGGCGAGCGCGGAATCCTGCGGTTGTGCCTGCAGCGTGCCGCCGGGGAGCGCATGCAGAACTTCAATCAGCGCCTCACAACCCAGCTGTTGCAGTCGGGCACCCAAACTGGCGGAACTGTCATCGGATTGAATCGGCGTGCGAACGGCCTTGAGTACAGGTCCGGTATCGAGCCCTGCTTCCATCTGCATAATGCAAACGCCGCTCTCGTTGTCACCGGCCAGAATGGCCCGCTCAATGGGTGCCGCCCCGCGCCAGCGCGGCAACAGCGACGCATGCACATTCAGGCAGCCGTAGCGGGGAAGTGCCAACACGGATCGGGGCAGCAACAGACCGTAAGCGACCACTACCATCACATCTGGGGCGTAGGCGCTCAGGGTCGCCAGTGCTTCTGGGTCAGTCAATGAGAGAGGTTGGTTAACGGGAATACCATGGGTTTCAGCTATAGCTTTAACAGGCGTTAGCAGCAATTTCTTGCCGCGACCGGTAGGGCGATCTGGCTGTGAGTAGGCGCTAACCACCTGGAACCCGCCAGAGATAAGTGCCTCCAAGTGCGAAGCAGCGAAATCTGGCGTGCCAGCAAAGACAATGCGCAATGGGGTTTGGCTCATGGGTCAGCTCGACTGAACCCGCCGCTAACTGACTGGCTAAAGCGCAGGGGAATCTTCCTTGTCATGCTCGCGCTTCTTCTCTTTCGCCAGCTTTTGCTTGATGCGCTGGCGCTTGAGAATGGACAGATAGTCGACAAACAGCTTGCCGTCCAGGTGATCAACTTCGTGCTGCAGGCATACGGCCAGCAGGCCCTCGGCCTCCGTTTCAAATGCCTGGCCGTGTCGATCAAGCGCCTTGACACGGATCTTGCGCGGGCGGGTAACCAGATCGAAATAGCCCGGGACAGAAAGACAGCCCTCTTCGTAGCCAAGCGGCTCAGGATCAAGAACTTCTATCTCGGGATTGATGAATACCAACGGCTCGTCCTTGTTCTCTGAGACATCCAACACCAGCACGCGCTTGTGAATATTCACCTGGGTAGCCGCCAAGCCAATGCCAGGCGCCGCATACATCGTCTCGAACATGTCATCGATGGTCCGGCGCAACGCGTCGGAAACTTCTGTTACTGGAGAGGCCCGCTTCCGCAGGCGCAGGTCAGGATATTCAAGGATGGTGAGTAGGCTCATAGCTCGGTTGAAGTACCAAAAATCATGGCTGCCATGATAAGCCAATCACCAGACGCTTGGCAGGCGGGAATGACCTGTAATGAGTTTTGACCGTGATTTGGCGCCCAATACTGACAACTTACCTAAATTAACAACGCTAACCCTATATAGACACAAGAGTTATTGTTAGTATGGCCGCCGATAAAGTGGGAAGACCACAGTGCCCACCACGCCAATGGGGAGCTGCCGATGGCAATAGACTTCATGAAAGCACTGATCCAGAGCCGGAATGTGCTGCACAAGGTGCTGGCATTAAGCCTCGCTGCCGCGTTGCTGTTGGCTGGAGTCGAGGCTGCCGAGCAAACGGGTGAGATCGCCGTTCGAGCCGACTCACCACAGAGCTACACCGTTCAGCAAGGCGACACTTTGTGGGACATCGCCGGTCGCTTTCTCGAACAGCCGTGGCTATGGCCGCAGGTCTGGCAGGTAAATCCGCAGATACAGAATCCCGATTTGATCTACCCAGGCGACACCATCAGCCTCTCCTACCAGAATGGTCAGCCAGTACTCAGTCTCAGTCGCAATGGCGAGTCCACGTTCGCCGCCAATACGGCATCCAGTCTGCCGCCGTCAGCTGAAGGCATTCGCACCGAACGTCGCTCCCCGCAGGTACGTCGTGAAAACCTGCTGAGCCCCATTCCCGCCATTCCGCTTGATCGTGTCTTCGCCTTCCTCAGTCAAAGCAGCGTGGTTGATGCGCAGACTTTTGAAGAGGCGCCTTATCTGCTTGGTGAGCGCGAAGGCCGCACGATTTTCAGTAAGGACGATGAAGTATTTGCTCGAGGCCAATGGAACCCGAATCTGGTGACGTATGACATCGTCCGCGAAGGCCGTCCGTTCACTGATCCCGATACCGGCGAGCTGCTTGGTGTGGAATCAATGATGGTAGGTACTGCCACCATATCCAGTTACAACGGCGACCGCGCCATCATGACCATCGATACAATACTGCGAGAGGCACGTGTTGGTGATCGCCTGATGCCGACCCAACAATTGACCATTGACTCTTCCTACATGCCCCAACCTCCAGGTTTCGAAGTTGATGCGGCGATTGCCAGCATCGGCGAAGAAGGCCGCAATCTTGGGGGCCAATATGACACCCTGGTGCTCAATCAGGGCAGCAGCGCAGGCCTGCAGGCAGGACATCTGTTGGTTGTGCAGAAGCCGGCAGTAATAGTGGAAGATGAGGTCGCCAAAAACGGAATTTTGCAAACCCTGCGCCATGCCGTTGGCCTGAGCAACGGCAGAAACGTTGAGTATCCTGGCGAGAATATCGCGAACGTACTAATCTACAGGGTGTATGAACATGCCAGCCTCGGTTTGATATTGAGCTCTACCGATGCGGTAAGTCTGGAAGACAGGGCTGTCACGCCCTGAGTTGACATCGGCGTTTCAACCACAAGAGTTAGCCACAAGCAGTACCCACAAGTTCAAGGATGAACATGATGCCCACCACCGAGTTGCAGCGCTGGCTGCAGTTAACGCTGTCGTATGCATTCAACACAGCAAGATTAAAAACACTGTTGCTGCACGCCGGTTCAATAGAAAGTCTGCAACAGCTAACCCCTTCCACCTACTTGTCACTCGGCCTGCCCGCCGAATTGTGGGATGTGCTCGCCCGCTGGCAACAAGGTGTTGTCGATGTGGCCGTCTTGCGACTGGTGGATGCCGTACTACAGTGGTCCGCCAAACCGTCTCATGCCGTGATTTGTTTGGGCACTTCTGACTATCCCGAATTGCTCGCTACTTGCATTGATCCACCGCCGCAGCTGTTTGTTCGCGGGGATGTATCGTTGCTGCAGTTGCCGCAGATTGCCATTGTAGGATCGCGCAAACCAACAGCAGACGGACGGCGCCATGCGCGCAACTTTGCAGGAGCTCTCGTCAAGCGGGGTTACCAGATCACCAGCGGACTCGCTCTTGGGATCGACGCAGAAAGTCACCGCGGCGCGTTGGAGCATGGCGGCAAAACCATCGCAGTGCTCGGAACCGGCCTCGCTAATATCTATCCGCCAACGCACGACACACTGGCAGACCAGATTGCTGAACACGGCGCGTTGGTATCGGAACTTCCGCCACAAGCGGGGCCAGATCCCTGGCACTTTCCCGAGCGCAATCGCATCATCAGTGGTCTCTCCCACGGCGTGCTGGTTGTAGAAGCTGCCGAGCGCAGCGGTTCGCTGATCACAGCCAGACTGGCGGCAGAACAGGGGCGCGAAGTGTTTGCGATACCCGGTTCTATCAACAACCCGATGGCCCGCGGTTGCCACCGCTTGATCCGACAGGGTGCCAAACTTATCGAGAAGGCAGATGAAATATTTGAGGAACTGCCGGCACTGGTCGCATGGGAGCAGCAGCGAACCGTCAATGCCCCAGCCACCAAGCCACAAACAGCAAGCAAGCCACGGTCAAGGGCAGCACTTCCGGACAGTGCCAGCACGGTGTTGCCGCATATCGGCTACGATCCTGTCACACTGGATGCATTGGTTCTGCACAGTGGTCAGGCGGTAACTGACTTGTTGCCATGCTTGTTGCAACTGGAATTATCGGGCCATATCGAAATGCAGGAGCACGGCTATGTTTTGTCGGGCAAGGGTTAATGCGAGAATGACGTAATCCCCAACCCGTAAACATCGTCATGCTCAAACAGAATCTGCGAAAGGCGCTGGACGCACTCAATGCCGGCGGCGTCATTGCCTACCCAACGGAAGCCGTATGGGGATTGGGCTGCGATCCCTTTAATCCGCTGGCGGTAGAAAAAATACTTCATCTCAAACAGCGACCGGTTGAGAAGGGCCTCATCGTAGTGGCGGGTGACATTGCTCAAGTAGAAGAATTGATAGCGCCATTGAGTGCCGCTGAAAAGCAGTTGCTCGCAGACAGTTGGCCAGGTGCAGTGACATGGCTGTTGCCTGATCCGGATCAATGTTTCCCCGGTTGGATTCGCGGTAAGTTCAGCTCAGTTGCGGTGCGAGTGAGTGCACATCCACAGGTGAAGCAATTGTGTCTGGCCTATGGCGGTCCGCTGGTATCGACGTCGGCTAATCCTGCGGCATCGCCACCGGCGCGCTCTCGCCAGCGCGTCATGAGTTGGTTTGGCCGACAAGTGGATTATGTATTGCCTGGCCGTCTTGGCAGCAATGCGAAACCCAGCGTCATCCGTGATCTACGTAGTGGCAACACTCTTCGTAGTTAAAGAAATCCAGGAATTACTGTGACAAACAATGTAATTGATACCGCCGCCGTTAAAACCTATCTGCTCGATTTGCAAAACACGATCTGCACTGCATTGGAAAAAGCCGATGGGCAGGCAACGTTTCGTACTGACGCATGGGATCGTGAAACCGGCGGCCACGGCATTACCCGCGTTACTGCGGATGGTGCTGTGCTCGAAAAAGGCGGTGTGAATTTCTCCCACGTATTCGGCAAATCATTGCCCGCCTCTGCGACAGCCAAACGACCTGAGTTGGCGGGCGCCGCATTTGAGGCGATGGGTGTTTCATTGGTGATGCATCCGCGCAATCCCTTTGTGCCGACGTCGCATTGCAATGTGCGTTTCTTTATCGCGAGTGGTTCGGTGGGGGTTACGATCTGACACCCTATTACGGATTTGAAGAAGACTGCAGGCATTGGCACAACACGGCGAAAAAAGCGTGTGCTCCTTTTGGCGCCGAGGTTTATCCGGCCCACAAGAAGTGGTGCGATGAATATTTCTATCTCAAACACCGTAACGAACCGCGTGGCATTGGTGGTTTGTTCTTTGATGATCTTGAAGAGTGGGGTTTCGATAAATCGTTTGCCTACATGCAAGCAGTCGGCAACAGCTATCTCGATGCGTACTTGCCAATAATTGCGCGACGCAAGGACACCACCTGGACTGAAAAGCAAAAACGTTTCCAGCAGTATCGCCGCGGCCGTTATGTTGAATTCAATCTGGTATTTGATCGCGGCACTCTTTTTGGATTGCAGTCTGGCGCTGGCCGCGTTGAATCCATGCTGATGTCGCTGCCGCCGGAAGTTCGCTGGGACTATGACTATCGACCCGAACCCGAAACAGAAGAAGCGCGCCTGTATAGCGATTTTCTGCGCGCACGCGATTGGGCGGACTGAATATGGTTGATCGTTATGCGGTGATGGGCAATCCGGTTTCCCACAGCAAATCGCCGCGCATTCATGCGCAGTTTGCGCTGGAAACGGGTCAACAACTTGAGTACGGCACCATGCTGGTTGAGCCCGGTCAGTTCCCGCAGGCGACACGCAGCTTTTTTGCTGCAGGCGGTAAAGGTCTCAACATTACCGTACCGTTCAAACAGGAAGCATGGGCGTTGGCAGAACAACGCTCTGAGCAGGCAGCGCTTGCTGGCGCCGTCAATACAATGTTTCGCGATGCGAACGGACGTCTGCAAGGTCACAACACCGATGGCATCGGTCTCGTGCGCGACATCAAACAAAATCATGGCGGCGAACTGGCAGGCAAGCGCCTGCTGATTCTGGGTGCGGGCGGTGCGACACGTGGCATCCTGTTGCCGTTACTGCAGGAAAAGCCCGCTGCGATATGCGTTGCCAATCGAACTGTAAGCAAGGCTCAGGAGCTCGCGAATCTGTTTGGCTCTTACGGCAAAGTGAGAGGTTGTGGATTCGACGCGTTGGTGGCACAACAATTTGATTGGGTCATCAATGCGTCCGCCGCCAGCTTGCAAGGCGAGCTGCCGCCGTTACCAGACGCGCTGCTCGACAAGGATGCCTGGTGCTACGACCTGATGTACGCGAAAGAGCCCACGATATTCTGCCAGTGGGCGACACAGCATGGTGCCCATCGTTCGTTGGACGGGCTGGGCATGTTGGTCGAACAGGCTGCGGAGTCGTTCTGGCTTTGGCGAGGTGTGCGGCCGGCAACAGCAGGTGTATTGGCGTCGTTGCGGGCAAGCTGACAGAGTCAGCCGATCACTTTTGAATCCGTCATGTGCCGGTTCTTCAGCTTTACATAGTGACCAGCACTGTACTTGAGAAACTCCAGCTCTTCCGGTCTCAGGTCCCGCACCCGTTTGGCTGGCGCCCCGACATAGAGCCCACCACTTTGTAATACCTTGCCAGGCGACACTATGCTGCCGGCGCCTACGATAACGTCGGACTCGACTGTCACGCCGTCCATGACAATCGCGCCCATGCCGATTAATACCCTGTCTCTGATCGTACAGCCGTGCAGGATGACCTTGTGCCCCACCGTCACGTCGGCGCCGATATTCAAGGCGAAACCCGGTGGATGCGAATCCGGCGAAGTTGTGTGTAAAACAGAACCATCCTGCACATTGGTGCGTGCACCCACACTGATGTCATGCACATCGCCCCGAATAGCGACCAGCGGCCACACGGAGACGTCTTCGGCGAGGGTTACCCGGCCGATTACAACGGCACTGCTGTCGATAAACACACCGGCGGCAATGGCAGGAACATGGTGAAGATAGCTACGAATAGTCATGAAGGGTCCGAAAGGGCTGAAGGAGCCGGTTGTTACGGCGGGAATAATTGATATAAATCATGAAGAAAGCAGGTCGGGGCGGATGACAAGCAGCGAGGGGTTGTTGTTATAATGCGCGCCGTTTGTGCCTACGTAACCCAAGGTAATTTCAAGCTTTCCCGGTTGTCCCGCCTGTTTTGTCACGGCGATCAACCTGAATCCGCGAAGAGCTTCCCTTAACCTATCGCAGTTGCCGAGTCGGCTGCAATGGTGCCTTATTAAAGGACGATCCAAAGGGTGGTAACGGCTGTAGCGCTATAAATAGCGCGAAAACCGTCCTTTTCAAGGGCGTTGGCACGATATACAGAATAACTTCATGCAGTGGAGAAAGGGCACATGCTGCCAACGTTGTCGAACAACACCCCATCAACTTTCGCGGCCGCACTCCGTCGTTGCAGCAGGGTTCTGCTGGCGCTGACGCTGGGCCTTGCTTCACCGGCACTGCTAGCCGCATGGGATCTCAACATGCGCGAGGGTATTACTGCCCTCAGCCGTGAGACCTATGAGCTGCACATGCTCATCTTCTGGATCTGCGTGATCATCGGTGTGATCGTTTATGGCGTCCTGATCTACTCGCTGTTCGCCTATCGCAAGTCCAAGGGTGCCGTTCCGGCCACCTTCAACCACAACACCACTGCCGAAATCATTTGGACCGTCATCCCCTTCGTCATCCTGATTGGCATGGCCATCCCGTCCACCAGGGTGCTGACCCAGATCTATGACTCCAGCGAATCCGAGCTCGACATCATGGTCACCGGTTACCAGTGGCGCTGGCAGTACCGCTACCTGACGGATGACGGTGCCGAAGTTGTCTACTTCAGCAACATGTCTACCCCGAATGAGCAAATCGAAAACCAGGCCGACAAGACCGAAACCTACCTGCTCGAAGTAGATGAGCCGCTGGTAATCCCAGCCAACAAGAAAGTGCGTTTCCTGCTGACCTCGGCGGACGTAATCCACTCCTGGTGGGTACCCGACTTCTCAGTGAAGAAAGACGCAATCCCCGGCTTTATCAATGAATCCTGGGTTATCGCCGAGACCCCCGGCATCTATCGCGGCCAGTGCACCGAGCTGTGCGGTCGCCTCCACGGCTTCATGCCGGTTGTAGTCGAAGTAAAAGAAGAAGCCGAATACAACGCCTGGTTTGCCGAAAAGCAGGCGCAGGCCCAGACCGTCGCCGACATGACCAACCAGACCTTCACGCAGGAGCAGTTGGTGGAAATGGGTCAGACCGTCTACAACACTTATTGCATGGCGTGTCATCAGCAGAATGGCCAAGGCTTGCCCCCGGCCTTCCCTGCCCTTGCCGGCAGCGCCATTGCCACCGGACCTATCGAGGCCCATCTGGACATTGTCATCAATGGCAAGCCGGGCACCGCGATGGCAGCCTTCGGCCCTCAGCTCAGCGCAGTGGATATCGCCGCCGTTGTTACCTTTGAGCGGAATTCCTTTGGCAACACCGTGGGCGACATGGCTACGCCACTGCAAGTCTTTGAAATGCAGCAAGGCCAATAAGCCGCACCTGACTCGATAGCAACCCGAATAGACCAGCACCAGACAGATTGAGGACCAACTCATGGCAACCGGACACGACGATCACGATCACCACGGCCCAGCCAAAGGCTTTACCCGTTGGCTGTACACCACCAACCACAAGGACATCGGTTCGATGTACCTGTGGTTCAGCTTTGCGATGTTCCTGCTGGGCGGCACCTTTGCCCTCGTAATCCGCGCCGAGCTGTTCCAGCCTGGTCTGCAGTTCGTTGACCCGAACTTCTTCAACCAGATGACGACGATGCATGGTCTCGTCATGGTGTTCGGCGCGGTGATGCCAGCCTTCGTCGGCTTGGCCAACTGGATGGTGCCAATGATGATCGGTGCCCCTGACATGGCACTGCCTCGCATGAACAATTGGAGCTTCTGGATCCTGCCGTTCGCGTTCACGATGCTGGCCTCCACCCTGTTGATGGATTCCGGCGCTCCGAACTTCGGCTGGACCTTCTACGCGCCCCTGTCTACGACCTATGCGCCCTCTTCCGTCACCTTCTTTATCTTCGCGATCCACATCATGGGGGCCTCCTCCATCATGGGTTCGATCAACATCGTCGCCACCATCCAGAACCTGCGCGCGCCCGGCATGACCTACATGAAGATGCCGCTGTTCGTCTGGACCTGGTTGATCACTGCCTACCTGCTGATCGCCGTAATGCCAGTACTGGCCGGCGTGGTAACGATGATGCTGTTCGACATCCACTTCGGCACCAGCTTCTTCAATGCTGCCGGTGGCGGTGACCCGGTATTGTTCCAGCACGTGTTCTGGTTCTTCGGTCACCCCGAGGTATACATCATGATCCTGCCCGCCTTCGGTGTGGTATCCGAGATCATCCCGACCTTCTCCCGCAAGAAACTGTTCGGCTACGACTCGATGGTTTACGCAACGTCGTCCATCGCCTTCCTGTCCTTCATCGTATGGGCGCATCACATGTTCACGACGGGCATGCCGCTGGCTGGCGAACTGTTCTTCATGTACGCCACGATGCTTATCGCCGTGCCGACCGGTGTGAAGGTATTCAACTGGATCACGACGATGTTCAAGGGCTCCATCAGCTTCGAAACCCCGATGCTGTTTTCCATCGCCTTCGTCGTCCTGTTTACCTGCGGTGGTTTCACCGGTCTGATGCTGGCCATTGCGCCGGCCGACTTCCAATACCATGACACCTACTTCGTCGTAGCGCACTTCCACTACGTACTGGTACCGGGCGCCATCTTCTCCATCATGGCCGCTGCCTATTACTGGCTGCCGAAGTGGACCGGCAACATGTATGACGAAACCCTCGGCAAACTGCACTTCTGGCTGTCGTTTGTCGGCATCAACGTCTTGTTCTTCCCGCAGCACTTCCTGGGTCTGGCCGGCATGCCGCGCCGTATCCCCGACTATGCGCTGCAGTTCGCCGACTTCAACATGGTCTCCAGCGTTGGCGCCTTTATCTTCGGCTTCAGCCAGTTGCTGTTCCTGTTCATCGTTGTCAAAACGGTAATGGGTGGCAAGAAAGCGACGGCGCAGGTATGGGAAGGTGCAGAAGGTCTGGAGTGGACCGTGCCGTCGCCGGCGCCGTACCACACGTTTAGCACTCCGCCGCCGATCAAGTAACGGACATTGTTGAAATGAACGAAAAACCGCAACAGAGCACCACCGGTAAACTGGTCGCCAAACTGGCGCTTACGGTGGTGGCGATGTTCGGTTTCGGTTTTGCGATGGTGCCGCTGTACGACGTGTTCTGCGAAATTACAGGTCTCAATGGCAAAACCGGCGGCAAGGAAGTGTACGAAGCCACTACGGCGGAGATCGATACGACGCGAGTGGTGACGGTGCAGTTTGCGTCAACGAACAATGGCGCGATGAGCTGGGAATTCCATCCGATGCAGAACAGCATCGAGGTACATCCCGGTGAGTTGAACGAAGTGAAATTTTTTGCGCGCAACCCGTCAGCGGCGCGCGTAGTGGGCCAGGCAGTGCCGAGTGTTTCGCCATCAATCGGGGCGGAATATCTGCACAAGACTGAGTGCTTCTGCTTCACCCAGCAGGTATTGGAAGCTGGCGAGAGCATAGAAATGCCAGTGCGCTTCTTCGTCGACAAGGCATTGCCGGCTGATGTGAACAAGATGACTTTGTCGTACACGTTGTTTGATGTGACGACAAACTTTGCCAGCGAGCCACAGCTTACGGCGAATTAGCCAAACAGATTGTTGTATTGATAGATGTACTAACGGTTGTACTGACAGTTGTATTAACAAAAGGTTGAATACCATGGCGACACCAACCAAGCCCACCAACATCAACGGCATCGACCACCCGTACTACGTACCGGCGCAGTCGAAGTTTCCGATCATCGCATCCTTCGGGATGTGGCTGATGGTCTATGGCCTTGCCAACACGCTGAATGACGTCAAGGCGGATGTCAGCGCCACCGTGTCGGCCTGGACCGCATTCATCGGTTTCTTCATCCTCGGCGGCGTGTTGTACAACTGGTTTGCTACGCAAATCAGCGAGAACCATGCCGGCATGGCCGGCCCGCAGCTGAAACGCTCCTACGTGCTTGGCATGTACTGGTTCATCTTCTCCGAAGTCATGTTCTTCAGCGCCTTCTTCGGTGCGCTGTTTTACGTGCGCAACCTGTCGGTGCCATGGCTAGCCGGCGAAGGCGACAAAGGCGTCAGCAACATGTTGTGGGAAGGTTTCCAGGGCGTGTGGCCGGTCATCAGCAACCCGAACCCGGAGCTGTTTGAAAACCCGGAAGAATCCATGAAGTGGCCCGGCTTTGGCGAAGCGCTGCACTACCTGCCGCTGTGGAACACCATCTTGCTGTTGAGCTCGTCCGTGACTGTACACATCGCGCACACCGCACTGAAGAACCAAAACCGCAAACAGCTGACGATCTGGCTGGGCCTCACTGTATTGCTGGGTATCGTGTTCCTGTTCTTGCAGATAGAAGAATATAAAGAAGCCTACGCTGAACTGGGTCTCACGCTGAATTCCGGCATCTATGGTTCCACCTTCTTCCTGCTGACCGGCTTCCACGGGTTCCATGTAACCCTGGGTGCGTTCATGCTGGGTGTCATGTGGTTCCGTGTGCTGAAAGGTCACTTCAAGCCAGAAGATCATTTCGGCTTTGAAGCAGCGTCCTGGTACTGGCACTTTGTAGACGTGGTCTGGGTAGGCTTGTTCTGTTTCGTATACCTGCTCTAACTAATCACAGAAATAAAAGGACAAAGGAGTGCGCGTTACCTTGGTAACGCGCATTTTTTTATGAAGGTGTTTTAGCGCTACCGGAAGGATTGGGGGCGCAGTTCCTGTGAAGTTGCGTAGAGCGCCGCAGGCGCTTCTTTCATTCAAGGCTGAGTGGTTGTGGTTGGCGCTGCATTGCCCTGATGCCAAGGCGCATTGAGCCGCAATTGGCCGGTGAACACGCCGTAGGTAATCGTGATCATCAGCAGTATCGCCAATGTGATGCGCACGCCGAGGGCATACAACGTACGTTTGGTAGAACCCTGATCCTTGAAGAAGAAAAAGGCTCCACTGAACAGGCTGATGACGATGGCAATCAGCAGCAACACAATGATGATTTTGATCATGGCACTCCAGCAACGCGCGTTATGGCAGTCAGGGTGCCAGCGTAAACCAACTTGGTTTGGTAATCAGCATGGCTTCCGTTTTGATTCAACGTTTGCACCGCTATCGCTTTGACTGGAAGTTGAGTCTGCTTGTGGTGACGTTATTGCCACTGCTGGTAAGCCTTGGTTTCTGGCAATTGCAACGGGAGGCGGAAAAGCTGGCCTTGCAGGCGACCTACAACAGTCGCCAGGTTGAAGTACCCGTGGCGCTGTCGGCTGTGGACCTGTCGCAGGACCAGCAATACCGGCAGGTGTTTGTGCAGGGGCAGTTCGATGATGCACATACTTTCCTGCTCGACAATCGCATCTGGCAAGGCAAGGTCGGTTATGAAGTGATCGTGCCCTTGGTCAGCAACGACGGCAAGGTTGTACTGGTAAATCGCGGCTGGATTGCCCAAGGCGCTTCGCGCGAAAATTTGCCGGCGGCGGGTGCAGTACCCGGTGAGGTCAGCGTAAATGGCAGCATTTATCAACCGGTGGGTGACGCCTTGGTGCTGGGAACAGATACCGAAGCCGAGGGTTGGCCCAAAGTAGTTCAAACGCTTGAACCGCAGCGGTTGGCAGTACTGGCAGGCTACGAGAACAGTGAACAGGTATTTCCGTATTCACTACGCGTAGCTGAAGGTGCGCCCGGCGCCTTGATCCGTTATTGGCCTGTCATCACTACAACGCCGGAGAAGCACCGGGGTTATGCGGTGCAGTGGTTTCTGATGGCGGCGGCCGTGATGGCGCTCTACCTTTTTTACAGCACGAAAGAAGAAACAGACAAGTCCGACAGCAAACAGCAGGGCAAATACAGCGAATGAACACCAACAAACTCAAGCTCAGTCTGATCCTGTTGATGATCACGGTGCCGATCAGTCTGGCAACGATGGTTTATCACTTCAGTGGCACTGATGCAGATTTTGGCAGCACCAGCAGGGGCACGCTGGTGCTGCCGGTCATTGATATTACGGAGTTGAAGTTATTGGATGCAGAAGGCAAGCCTGCCTATCTGAGCTTTGAAGAGCTGACAGCCAATGTCAGCCCCGATGATTACGACCCGAGACCTTGGCAGTTGTTATATCTTGGTAGCGAGAACTGCGATGCCGTGTGTCAGGAGCGTTTGTACTTTGTGCGCCAGTTGCACATCCGGCTTAGCGGCGAAGCGAAACGTGTGCAACGAGCATACGTTGTAGTCGGCGGCGAAGCGGTGGATGCAGCAACTTTGGCGTACCTGCAGCAGGAACAAGCCGACATGCGGATTCTTCATGTCGACCCAGCAACCCTGGCTGCTGCGTTGCAGCGCAGCGTCGAACCAGGCGTTGATCCGGCCGCCAGCCATTACATCTATGTGATGGACCCGGTTGGCAACATCATGCTGTATTTCACGCCCGTGAATGACGCCGAAGCAATTCTGAAAGA
Source organism: Pseudomonadota bacterium (assembly GCA_040387155.1). Taxonomy (GTDB): domain Bacteria; phylum Pseudomonadota; class Gammaproteobacteria; order Pseudomonadales; family Pseudohongiellaceae; genus CAILUG01. The sequence goes on from JAZKEH010000216.1 coordinate 63,853, forward strand.
CGTGGACAAGTTGCTCGACCAGAGCAGTCTTGGCTAGACGATCTCCGGAACAGGGCCTGGGAACAGAGCTTGGAAACAAAGAGGCAGCACACGCGATGAAAAGCACAAAGCCTTCCTATTTTCTGGTGCAGCTGGCCTTCGCGCTGGCGTTTTGCGTTGTCGTGCTGGGCGCATTCACTCGTCTCAAGGACGCCGGTCTCGGTTGTCCGGATTGGCCCGGCTGTTACGGACATGCCCTGTGGCCGCAAACCAGCGAGCAAATTGCAAACGCAGAAGCGGCTTTTCCGGAAGCGCCTTTTGAGCATGCCAAGGCCTGGCCCGAAGTTGTACATCGTTACTTCGCCGGCACCCTGGGGGTGTTGATCATCCTGATCAATATCGTGGCAATGCAAAATCGCTCGTTGCGCGGACAGCCGATCAAGTTGCCGGTGTTGTTATTGATACTCGTCATCGCCCAGGGGTTGTTTGGCATGTGGACAGTGACGCTCAAACTCTGGCCACAAATCGTGACGCTGCATTTGCTGGGCGGATTCTCCACGCTCAGCTTGCTGTGGCTCCTTCGGCTACGTTTACAGAACTATCAGTGGCCCTCTCCCAATATTCCTTTGCGCTTCTGGCATGGCCTGAAGCCGCTCGCGTTCTTCGGCCTCGTGTTGGTCTGTTGCCAGATCACACTGGGTGGCTGGACCAGCACCAACTACGCCGCCGTTGCCTGTCCGGATTTGCCAACTTGTCAGGGCCAATGGTGGCCACCGATGGACTTTGCAGACGGCTTTAATTTTGCACAGGAAATCGGTCCCAACTATCTCGGCGGTCAGCTGGATGGCAGCGCACGTGTTGCCATTCATATGACCCATCGCATCGGCGCCATCATTGTTACGCTGTATCTGGCTTATCTGATTTCAAAGCTATATCGCTATGCCGGCGGCCCGCAGATGCGTAGCATGGCCACCACATTATTGATCTTGCTGCTGCTGCAGCTGGGTCTGGGCATCAGCAACGTAATGTGGTCATTGCCGCTGCCGGTTGCCGTTGCCCATAACGCGGGCGGCGCGCTACTCTTGCTGGCCCTCATCAGTCTCAATTACCGCCTGCACAAAAGCACGGTTCCCTGGTAAACCTTCCGCCATGACAGATACCGTTCTCCGCAAGGTCGCCACCTGGCGCGACTATTACGAGATGTGCAAACCGCGCGTCGTCATGATGATGATCCTCACGTCGCTGGTGGGCATGTTCCTCGCGGTGCCAGGCATGGTGCCGCTGCCTGTGTTGCTGTGGGGCAATCTGGGTATTGCGCTGGTGGCCAGCGCTGGCGCTGTCATCAATCATCTGATCGATCACCGTATTGATACGCTGATGCAGCGCACGCTGAAACGCCCGATTCCGCAGGGCAAGGTAACGCCAACGCAGGCATTGATCTTTGCTTGCGCCATTTGCCTGACAGGCATGCTGATTTTATTGCTGCTGGTGAATCCGCTTTGCGCGTGGCTGACACTGGCCTCCTTCATCGGTTACGCCATCATCTATACCGGCTGGCTGAAGCGTGCCACGCCGCAGAACATCGTGATTGGTGGTCTGTCCGGTGCGATGCCGCCACTGCTGGGTTGGACTGCCGTTACCGGCAGCATCGATGACGGCGGCCTGCTGTTGGTGCTGATCATCTTCGCGTGGACGCCCCCGCATTTCTGGCCGCTCGCGATTCATCGCAAGAACGACTACGCGAAGACCGATATTCCAATGCTGCCGGTAACCCATGGCGAAGCGCTGACCAAGCTGCATACATTGCTGTACACCATCATCATGCTGATCGTCAGCATCCTGCCCTACCTCACCGGCATGAGCGGAATTTTCTATCTTGGTGCTGCCTTGCTGTTGGGCGCAGGCTTCCTCTACCACTCGATCAACCTGATGGTGACGAAGCGGCCGCAGGCAGCAATGCAGACCTTCCGCTTTTCCATCTTCTACCTGATCGCGCTGTTTATCGTGCTGCTGATCGACCATTACCTCTGATACGAAGCGATTCATCGACATGAACAAGGGTGTTACCAATACCGTCATCGGTTGCGTTGCCTTCATCGCCGTGCTGCTTGGTCTGCTCGTGCACAAGGTGCTGACGCCGACGATGATGAACCAGGAACAGATGAGTGAGCAGGGTCTATTCGTCTACGAATTGCCGCGCCGCTTTACCGAGTTCACGTTGATCGATCACAACAGCCAGGACTTCACGAAGGAACAGCTGAAAGGGCATTGGACGTTGATGTTCTTTGGGTACACCACTTGTCCGGATGTTTGTCCGACCACGCTGGCCAGCATCAGCCAGTTCCATGAACTGCTGCGTGAAGCCGATGCTGAAGCCGGCGCCAATCTGCAAGTAGTGCTTGTATCCGTAGATCCGATGCGCGACACGCCCGAAAAACTCGACGCCTACGTACACTACTTCGGCGAGGATTACATCGGCGCCACTGGCGAGTACATCAACATCTTCAATCTGGCGCATCAGCTCAATATTGCGTTCGGCTACCTGCCGGGCAAAACAGAAGGTGAGTATGAAGTGACGCACAGCGGCGAGATTGCATTGATCAATCCGGAAGGTGATTTCCACGGCTTTTTCAAATCGCCGCCGAATCCGCAGAAGATGCTGGCAACCTACCAGTCAATGTTGATGGGCTGGCAGCACTAGGCTGCCTTCAATGCTGAGCTGACTTGCTCAGGCCCTGCGCCACAGCCGTGCAATAGCAAACAGCAAGGCAGCCACCACCACGATGCTGGGCCCGGGCGGCGTGTTCCCTAACCACGAAGCCGTGAGTCCCCCGAGCACGGCAATACAACCGCCAAGGCTGGCCCCCAAGGCCATTTGTTCCGGTGAACGGGCAAACAGTCTTGCTGTTGCCGCAGGAATGATAAGCAGCGATGTAATCAACAGCACACCAACAATCTTCATCGCCACTGCCACCACCACTGCAATGACCAGCATCAGCAGCACACGCAACTGACGTATGTTCAATCCTTCTACCTGCGCCAGTTCCGGCTGCAAGGTAAATGACAGCAATGCATTCCATTTGGTCAGCAATACCGCCAGGGCCAGACCGCTGCCGCCCAACAGCCACAGCAATTCGCTGGCACTGACTGTCAACAGATCGCCGAACAGGTAGGCTTGGTAATCAATTTGTACTGTCGTGAAGCTCAACACCACGAGACCAATGGCAAGAGAGCTATGGGCAAGAATCCCTAGCAAGGTATCGGTCTCCAGTGATTTGCGGGTTTCCATCGTAACGAGCAGCAGCGCGATCAGACAGCACGTGAAGATGACTGCGAGCTGGAGGTTGAGATCGAACAACAAACCCAGCGCGATGCCCAGCAGAGCAGAAT
>JAZKEH010000217.1:0-3128 GCA_040387155.1 Pseudomonadota bacterium
GGGCATTTCGCCATCATTTTTCGATTACCGAAAGTCTTTCGCTATCCGAATTGTTCCATAATTTCGCGAAAACGCTGTGCTAACTTCCCCCGCCGTGTTTCTCAATGTTTACAGAGACACATTCCAAAACACGGACTAAAACTCGAACAATCTCAAGGGGGATCCACATGAGAATTTCTGCGTCCAGCAGATCCAGAACCAAACTTTCCAAAACCCAACTTTGTCTCGCAATAACCGCTACGCTTGCTACGTTGGGCATGTCCGCTGCCAACGCTCAACAAGCCGCTCCCACCGGTGTCGAAGAAATACAGGTCACCGGTTCGCGCGTTAGACTTGCCGACGGCATGACGGCGCCAACGCCTGTCACTGCAATTACTACCAATGAGCTGAAAGACTTCGATCCAGGCACCACCGTCGCTGCCCAGCTCGATCAACTGCCGCAATTCTTTGATACACCCAATGCGCAGCGCGGTGGCAACGCCATCAGCAGCAACGCCGGTGGTTCCTATCTGAACCTGCGTGGCATGGGTCTCAACCGTACGCTGGTGCTGCTCGACGGCACTCGCGTGGCTCCGGCTGATGCGCAAGGCGCCGTCAACGTCGATCTGTTTCCCAGCACGCTTATCCAGCGTATCGACGTAGTGACCGGCGGTGCCTCGGCAGCCTACGGTGCCGACGCGGTGGCTGGCGTGGTCAACTTCATCCTCGACCGCGAGTTCGAAGGCCTCAAGGCCAGCGTGTCGACCGGCATTACTGAAAAAATGAATGGTGAAAACCACAACTTCAGCGTGGCCGGTGGCAAAGCCTTCATGGATGACCGTCTGCACGTCATCGCCTCGGTTGAAGCGCGGCAGATCGACCAGATCGGTCCGCAAAGCAAGGATCGTCTCGACAACTGGCAGGACTGGGGGCAGGTACGCAACCCCGCATGGCGCTCCGCGACGTTGACACCGGGTGTGCCGCAGCGCATTACGGTGCCTTATGTGTTCAGTTCACAATCCTCGCCGCAAGGGCTCATCATTACGTCGGCGCCCAACTTCGCCTACACCAACTACACCTTCACTGATGACGGCAAAGCGATCCGACCCTATTCCTTCGGCGCTTACCCTTCCATCAGCGGCGCAGGTGCTCAGAACAACCAGTCCGGCGGCCAGGAATACAAGTATTACGATGAAGCCGTCTTTCGTGGTCCGCGTGCCAACGATGTGGCGCAACGTTCAGGCTTTTTGGGCTTCAAGTTCGATGCCAGCGATCGCCTGACCTTTACCGCGCAAGCAGCGGCAGGGCGCAGCGAGTCCAGCCTGTATGGCCAGCACTCGAACGCCTCCATTGCGGGTCTGGTGTACTCCTGGAAAATTTTCCGCGAGAACCCGTATCTGCCGGCGCCTTTGGCTGCCGAGATGGATCGCGCCAACCTCAGCATGATCCGCCTTTCCACTACCGGCATCATCGATGGTCCCGGCCTGATCAACATCTACGACAATCGCGGTGACCGCAGCATCCAGCAGCAACAGATGTACACGGTTGGCTTCGATTACAGCATCGACGACAACTGGAATCTGACTGGCTCCATGCAGCACAGCAAAGCCGACATCGCTACCGGCATCATCAACGTGCCACGTACGGACAAGCTCTACCTCGCGATGGATGCCGTGCGCGATCCCGCCACCGGCCAGATCGTCTGCAACATTGCACTGCGCAATCCGCAGCCCGCTGAACTGGCTGCCTTCATGCAAGGCAAGCTGATCTCGAGTCCGCTTGATCCGCTCGGCGTGCCGGCTGATTCACCGATCGGCCCGATGGATCCGAAGGAGTGCGTGCCGTTCAATCCGTTCGGTCTCGGCAATGCCAACCAGGCTGCCAAGGACTGGATTCTCGATCCCGAGAAAAAGCAGATGCGCGAACTGGAACAGGACTTTGCTGAACTGTTGCTCACCGGCGTCGTGTACGAAGGCTGGGGCGCAGGACCGATCTCGCTGGCAGCAGGTCTCACCTGGCGCGACGAATCGTTCGGGCAGTTCAGTTTGCCTGCCTGGGGTGAACGCGGCATTCTGAACGCACCTGCTCTTGGTATCCGCTCCATTCCAGACGGCTTCGCCAACGACGGCAACCGCGAGTTGCATCCGTTCTCCGGCATCGGTGCCGGCAGTGGCAACAAGGATGTGTGGGAGTGGTACACCGAACTCAACGTGCCGATCTGGCAAGGGGAATCCGGCCAGAGCATCGGGTCTTCGTTTGCCTATCGCAGTTCGGATTACTCGCTCTCCGGCCGCCAGGAAAGCTGGAAGCTCGGCCTCGATGCCCAACTGCTGGATTCGCTGCGCTGGCGCATCACCAAGTCGAGCGACATTCGTGAGCCAAACTTCGCCGAAACCTTCCTTACCGGGACTGGTGGCGGCGCAGTGACGGATCCTTTCCGCGGCAATGAAAACAGCAACGGCTTGACGGTGCTGGCCACTTCCAATCCAACGCTGAGCGCGGAGATTGCCGACACCATCACCACCGGCTTTGTCTGGCAGCCGACTTTCGCCGAGTGGATTGATGGCTTGTCGTTGTCGCTCGACTGGTATGAGATCAACCTCAAGGATGCAATCACACCGTACGGTCCGCAGCGCATTGTCGATGACTGCTTTGCTACGCGTGCGGCCAGCGCCTGTGACTTGCTCAAGCGCCTGCCGACTTCAGACGGCAGCCTTGGACCACTCTCGCGCATCCTGAACCAGAACATCAACGCGGCGATGGCGCAGACACGTGGGGTGGATTTCGAAGCTGGCTATCGCTTCGAACCCGACTTCTTCTCCAGCGAGTCGGAATCGCTGTCGCTGCGTGCGCTGGTAGGCTATCTGGCAGAGAACTCCACCACCACTGCCGCCGGCACCTTCCAGGACGCCGCGCGTAGCCAGACACGTCCGGAGTTTTCCGGTGTAGTCACCGGCACCTATACCCTCGGTGCATGGGGACTCATGCTGCAGTCGCGTTACTACGACAGTGTCATGAACAACAACACCTGGGTGGAAGGCCGTGACATCGACGACAACTGGATCGCCTCGCAGACGACGTTCAATACCGCGCTGTCCTACGACGGTGAATTGCAAAGTGGTTCCACGTGGCGTGCAACGCGCTGTTCC
>JAZKEH010000217.1:3138-3588 GCA_040387155.1 Pseudomonadota bacterium
AACATCACCAACCTGTTCGACCGTGAACCACCGATTGTCGCGGGTGCCAACGGCCAGAGCGTCATTGCAAGCCATGACGTCCTGGGTCGTCGTTACCAGCTCAGCCTGAACATGAATTTCTGATTCAGCTGCAGTCGCTCGACACAAAGCGCCGGGGTGAAAGCTCCGGCGCTTTTTTTTTGCACAGTTCTGTTCCGTTTGCGGCACACCTGGCCCCTCTGCAGCCTCGACGACACCGGAATACCGGTCTATTCTCCGGTGTCATGATTACAGCAATAACCGGCCGCCATCCCATTCGTGTTTTGGGATCGAATAACAGTCGGAGCGCGGATTGGAGGGGATGTGTTGAACAGAACAACGTACGTGTTGCCTGCTGCCTTTGCTGTGGTGATTGGCAGTAGTCCTGCAGCCGTTGCGGCTGACGCCGCAGCTGCTGGTGCCACCGATGCG
>JAZKEH010000217.1:3598-5869 GCA_040387155.1 Pseudomonadota bacterium
CGGAGCGCGGATTGGAGGGGATGTTTAGAACAGAACTTTGAACAGAACTTTGAACAGAACAACGTACGTGTTGCCTGCTGCATTTGCTGTGGTAATTGGCAGTAGTCCTGTAGTTAGCGCGGCTGATGCCGCAGCTGTCGGTGCCACTGATGCGCACGCAAAACTCGACACGTGGAAGCAGGGCAGTGATCAGCAATTGGCGCTGCTGGATAAGTACTGCATCGAGTGCCACAACACCACGGATTGGGCAGGCACGATAGCTTTCGATTCGTTGTCGCTGGATAACCTGGATCACGATGCGGAGATCTGGGAGAAGGCAGTACGCAAGTTGCGTGCGGGGTTGATGCCTCCCAAGGGCAATCCACGGCCAGCACGCGCAGAACTCGATGGCATGGTGCAGTGGCTCGGCACCGGCCTTGATCTGGCATGGGAGGTTGCGCCCAACCCGGGTGCGAAACCGGCTTCGCGTCTCAATCGTACCGAGTACCGCAATGCAGTACGGGATCTGCTGGCGTTTGACGCCGGTGATCTGGCGCGCACACTGCCTGCAGACACCAGCACCGCTGGCTTTGACAACATCGCCGAGGCGCTCAGCATGTCGCCGACCTTGCTGGAAGGCTATGTCTCGGTAGCGATGCAGATCAGCCGGCAAGCAATTGGCGATGTGGCGACGGCACCGACACAAGTTGAGTACCGCGCGAGTAATTCCCAGCAAGCCTATGTCGAAGGACTGCCACTCGGTACACGTGGCGGCATGCAGGTCGAACATTACTTCCCGGTGGATGCGGAGTACGAATTTGAAGTGGCGGCCAACATTGCCGTGGCCGGTCGCGGCAACGATACCGGACGCATGGTGTGGTGCGCCGGGCCCAAACTGGAAGTCATGTTCAATGGCGCGCCCGTGCCAGTGGAAGACGCTCAGCACTTCCGGCTTAAAGTCCCCGCAGGTTCGCACAGCATTGCATTGGCATTGCTAGACGACGAGCACTGCATAGGCGCCGGTGAGCTGCTGCTCGCCGAAGCCAACGCGAATGCTGGCAGTGTGCAGGGCCTGGAGATTGATGGGCCGTACAACGTCACCGGTACTGGCGACACGCCCAGCCGAAGAGCGATCTTTGCTTGCCAGCCGCGGGAGACGGCAGAGGAACAGATTTGCGCAACGCAGATACTGAGTCAGCTCGCCACGCGTGCCTATCGGCGCCCCGTTAGTGCGGAGGATGCAGAAGTGGATACCTTGCTGCGCTTCTACGAGAAGAGCCGCAATGCAGAAGGCGGCAATTTTGAAATCGGCATACAGGGTGCGCTGACATGGTTGCTGATAGACCCGAAGTTTCTGTATCGATTCGAGCAGGAGCCCGAGAGCATCGCTACTGGCGACGTGTATCCAATCAGCGATCTCGAATTGGCCACCCGACTGTCTTTTTTTCTGTGGAGCAGTATTCCGGATGAGCCACTCTTGGCATTGGCAGCACAGGGAAAGCTGCGCGACAACGCTGTGCTGATGCAGGAAGTGCAACGCATGCTGGCCGATCCAAAGGCAACAGCATTGGTCGAGAACTTTGCCGGCCAGTGGCTGCGGTTGCGCCAGCTGGACGAAGCAAAGCCGCAGGACACAGCGTTCGACGCCTCGTTGCGCGACGCCATGAAGCAGGAGACCTTGTTGTTCTTCCAGAGTCTCGTTCGCGATGACAAGAATCTGCTCGGCCTGCTCGATGCCGACTATACGTACCTGAACGAACGTCTCGCCGCGCACTACGGCATCGAAGGGGTGTGGGGCGGCTACATGCGCAGAGTTGAACTGCCAGCAGACAGCCCACGGCGCGGACTGCTGGGACACGCGAGTGTATTGACGGCGACGTCGGTACCGAATCGCACCTCGCCGGTGATACGCGGCGCATGGGTTATGGAAAACATTCTCGGTGCCCACGTGCCGAGTCCGCCACCCGGTGTCGAGACCGATCTCGACTCGGCGAAACCCGGCCAGGACGTAGCAGCCAGTACACTGCGGCAGCGGTTGGAACAGCATCGTGCCGATCCAGCCTGCGTGTCCTGTCATCAGATGATGGACCCTGTCGGTTTTGCCTTGGAGAACTTCGATCTCATCGGTCGCTGGCGTTCAGTCGACAACGGCATTCCCCTCAACACGGCGGCCGAGATGGTCGACGGTACTCCGGTTGACGGGCCAGCAACGTTGCGTGCTGCCTTGCTGGACAGACCGGAAGCCTTCATGGCCTCACTCAGCGAACGCTTGCTTACCTATGCGCTGGGCAG
>JAZKEH010000218.1:0-6185 GCA_040387155.1 Pseudomonadota bacterium
GCCATCGAAATCACTGATCCTGACGTCAGGACCACCAAGATCGGGGGGCAATTCCCGGCAGGCGAAACGGACGTGATGCTAGCGGTGCTCGAAAGTAGCTTTGGATTTCAGATCACTCGTCTTAGTGCCAATCGCGTGCTTATCTCTGCCGCTAACGAATAAGGTCTCTGATCAGGAGTTTATAAGCCAGTGATTACAACTGGCGTCCGACAAAATAAAAGTGGCTGATCAACAGCTCCAGTACTATTTCAAGGGGAAACTGTGAAATTCTGGAACATACCATTTTTAAAAAGTGGGTGGACTCTAGGACGGCATACTATTCCGTTTCAGCTGACTGCCAGTATGAAAGTCTTATACTGGAAATGCTACGGTCTAAAAATCAATCTACTCTTCATTACAATCAGCATTCATTTATACCAATCATTTTTTTTTAGAAAAAATTGCGGGTTCTCCTTCCTCGTTGGTTATATAGCTCGTGAGGCTTGCCTCACGAAAGAACGAAGCGCGCATTTGGTTCATAAGAGGATCATTAGGAAGAAGGGGCGTGCATCGCTTTCGGCTATAGCAAGCATCGTGGGGTTGATGACGACGCTACATGCTCTAAGTGCTGAGATTGAGCCGATAAGTGATCAGTTATTCGATATTGACATTCCGTCTCAGAATGTTGCGGATGCGTTGAGTCGGCTGGCAGAGCAAACTGGTGCACTGATGTTATTTCCTTATGACTTGGCCAGGTCCAGGGAAGCGCAAACAGTATCGGGACGCTATTCGATCATGGATGCTCTCGAGAAATTACTAGAAGGTTCCGGACTTACAGGCGGCTTCAACTATAAACAGGTAATTCAAATCACCGTGAGTGAAGCTGTTGAAACGAACATTACTCAGCAGGGATTAGGAGAGCCAGACAGCCAATCCACAACAGGTACGGGTGATATGCAAAACAATAATACAAGTACGAAGAGGGGTTTGTTGGCGTCAGCGATAGCTGCAGTATTCTCTGGCGCGGCAGGTAATGCTGTCCTCGCTCAGGATAATGCAGCAGGCATCGAAGAGATCTCTATCACGGGTAGCCGTATCCGACAGACCGACGGTATGGCCACGCCGGTTCCTGTCACTGCCATCACCACAACCGAACTGTCAATGTTCAACCCGGGCGCTAGCACGGTCGAACAACTGGATGTATTACCCCAGTTTTTCGGCACCCAGAGTTCTCAGCGCAACGCTGGTGGCGTAAACACCATCTCTGGTGGTAGCTATCTGAATATGCGGGGCATCGGTGCCCAGCGTACGCTGATCTTGTTCGACGGTTCTCGCGTGGTGCCGGGTGACAAGCGCGGTTCGGTCAACGTCGACACGCTGCCGACTGCGTTGATGCGCTCCGTCGACGTCGTGACTGGTGGTGCATCCGCAGCCTACGGTGCTGACGCCCTCGGCGGTGTCGTGAACTTTGTACTGGATCGCGAATTCAGAGGACTGAAGCTCGAAACCGGTACGGGTATCACCGAACAGGGCGACGGTGTCCGCTGGAACTTTTCGGTCGCCGGTGGCACGCAAATCGGCGACAACCTCAACGTCATCGGGTCGGTACAAGCACTCGAAATCGAACAGATGTGGCGCGACCCGACGAAGACCGACTGGTATCAAGGCTGGGGCCATGTCAGCAACCCGGCGTACCTTGCAGGAGATCGCACGCAGCCACGCCTTATTACCATGCCGAAAGTTGCGTCCACCGAATATCATCCTTACGGCATGATCTGGGCCCGTGGCGGCACCAACCAGAATTCGAGCACAGCGCCGCTGCATAACTTCAGGTACAACGGCCACGTGTTTTTGCCAGACGGCTCCGGCATGCGTCCGCTCATCAAGGGTGACGCCTATGCGGCGCCAAACGTTTCCGGCAGCTCGAAAACTATGTCCGGCGGTGCTGATGGTGAACTCTACCAGCACGCACTCAACTCCGCTGGCGATGGTGCAAATGTGGTGAGCCGCTCGGGGTTCGGTGCAGTTCGCTACGAGTTCAGCGATTCGGTGTCTGCCTTCGCGCAGGTATTGATCGGCCGTTCCGAATCGCGTTCAAAGGCGGTGCGCCCGGGTATCAGGCTTACACAGGGGCGCCAGCATTTCATCCAACGTGACAACGCCTTCCTGCCAGCGGATGTCCGTCAGGCTATGTTCGAGGCCAACAACGGCGCAGGCATCGACTTCTTCCAGCTGTGGATCAACGGTGGCCTTCCGCAGTACAAGGATTCGGCGGCCAAAGGCAACTGGGAAAACTACGGAGTACACAACACCTATTCCTGGAGCGCCGGGGTCGATGTGGTGCTACCGAACGACTGGGATCTGCGTCTCTCGTGGCAGCAGGGTGAAGCGCACAAGAAAACCGGCACTGAGAAGCTGTACCGGTTTGACCGTGTGACGCTCGCGCTGGATGCGGTGCGGCATCCGCAGACTGGCGCCATCGTCTGTAACGTGCAGTTGTACAACCCGACCCTGGCCCAACTGGCAGCCTCCACCGCGCACCTTTTGGCTTCGCCGGGTGGCACAGCGGGTGGCGGTGGCAGTATCAGGACCACAGAGCCGCTGGCATCGCCGGTCGGTCTCGACAACTCCATTCGCGATTGTGTCCCCTGGAATGCGTTCGATACACAAAACACACCGATAGAAGTCCAGAACTATCTGGGTACCGACAAAGTCGGCTACAGTCTCGTTAAACAGGATTTTGCCGAAATCCTGCTCAGCGGTGCACTGTTTGAAGGCTGGAGTGGCCCGATCTCGTTCAATGACCGCATGGTAGACCAGGAGCTTGACAAGCTGGGTCCTGTTATCAACGTGCCCAGCCTCGGCATCCGCGGCGCCGGCCCCTTGACGACAACCACCAGCGCCAACCTGCATGCCTTCTCGACGCTGCCGGTTGTAATTGGCGGATACGACGTGTGGGAATACTTTGCCGAACTGAACGTTCCGATTTGGGACTCACAGTCCGGTGCGCAAAGCCTTGGTGGCAGCGCCTCGTACCGCAGTTCGCAGTACTCGAACATCGACGACTCCATTGAATCCTGGAAGATCGGTCTGGACTTCGAGGTATATCAAGACCTGCGACTGCGCTTGACCAAGTCGCGTGACGTGCGCGCCTGGACGCCCAGTCCGGCAACGGTACTGTCCAGGACCCTGCCAACAACAACAACTCCTACAACATTTCCTTGGTCTCCGGGGGCAACCCGAATCTGGTACCGGAAAAAGCCAATACCCTGGTAGCCGGTTTCGTCTACCAGCCGTCGTTCGTCGATGGACTCAGCCTGTCGGCCGACTGGTACAAGCTGGACATCTCTGACTCAATCAGCTCGTTGGGTGCGCAGCGCATCGTCAATGATTGCTTCAGCGGTGCTTCCCCTCAGCTATGTTCGCAAGTGAATCGTAATGCCGAGGGCCTGCTTGGTCGCGTGTTCAACACGTTCCTGAACGTGGCTCAGTATCGTCTTAGAGGCATCGACTACGAGGCTAGCTACCAGACCGAGACAAACTTCTTCGACAATATGGAGGAGTCCATCAACATACGGGCATTGGCCGGTTACCAGGCCGTGAATATGGACGTACCCTACGGTGCTACTACTGGCACTGACGTGTCGGGTACGGTGGATAATCCGGATCTAACGGGCAATGTCTCCATTACCTACAACCTGGGGCCATACAGCGCCCAGGTGCAGCAGCGTTATATCGCAGGTGGCATCATCAATCCGAACTTTATTGAAGGGGTTGATGTGGACGACAACACCGTTGAGTCATACCAGACGACGAATCTGCGGCTAGGATACAACGCAGAGACGCAGACCGGTGCGACCTGGAGCTTGGGCTTCAACATCACGAATCTGCTCGACGAGGCGCCACCGCGAATAGCCGGTTTCGAGCTTCAGGGCGGAAATAACCAGGTGGTCCACAACAACTACGATTGGATGGGGCGTCGTTATCAGGTGAGCTTCAATATGAACTTCTGATAGTTGAAGTCATCACTGCAACCTGGTTTGGACAAGTAATGTACTGTCAATAGCACCCTGTAACTCCTAAGCCAAAGGGTGTTATTGCTTTGAGCCTGAAACGATTCATCACACTCAACAATGGTGTATCCACACCGGGGGACAACAATTGAAAACTATATTACTGAGGACCTGCTTGGCAGCAATTCTCGCTTTTAGCAACGCAGTATCAGCGCAGCAGGCCCATCCCGAACAAGAGCTGATCGACACCCTTGTTTTGACGAGCCGGATGATGGCCCGTTCGGAAATCGCTTTCTTCGATGATGCCCTGGGGCACATCAGCGTCCGGAGCCAGATCAATCCAGACCGTTATTATATTGCGCGCGCCATAGCCGGTGGCCTCGTGAGCACGAGCGACATCATCGAGTACGACCTCGATAGTAATCCCGTGGGAGGCCCGAGGTCCGACGGGTTTCAGGAGGTCTACATCCATGGTGAGATTTACAAGGCCCGCCCGGATATCCAGGTCGTCGCCCATGCCCACCCGCCAGAAGCGATCGCGTTCTCCGTCAGCTCGGTGCCGCTGCTTGATGGAGAGCAGCCTGTTCCGGTCTGGGATATCCGTCCTTTGAACAATGGTCGTGGTGGCATCGTCAACACGCCGGAGCTCGGACGCTCGATGGCGGAGGCGCTCGGCGACAACGATTCCGTCCTGCTCCTTGGGCATGGCGTCGTGGTGACCAGCACTACGCTGAACGGCATGATAGGCGCCTCTAGCGGGATCCGCAGCGCCGCTCAACAGCAGCAGATGTTGATTGGTCTTGATTACTTCGGTGGTACGTGGGATCCCAATCCGCGACGCGTTACGGTGCCACAACCGCAAAGTGCAGCGACTGAACGACGTCCCCCCGTCGTTCCGCCTGCGAGCGACTACAGCCCGGGTGGTCCCGGTGGCGGTGAACGCGGCTGGGATCTGCTGAAATATTACGTGTTGTCCGAAAACGGCGGGGACGTGCCGAAGACGACTCCTCCGGCGCCCGCACGGCCCTCTGATCCGGAGGATGCTCTGCGGCAGGATCTCGCGTGGGCCAGCCAGATGTTAGCCTCTGACGAACTCGGCATACTCGATTTCGCCGGCCACATCAGTGTCCGCAGCCCCAGCAACCCCGACCGTTACTGGATCTCGCACTGGGCTGCGCCCGGGCACGCTACGCCGGAACTCATCGTTGAGGCCGATCTCGACAGCAATCCCCTTTCTGGCGGTATTGGTGAGAATCGCCGTCTCTACCGGGAAGCCTTCCTACATGGCGAGATCTACAAGGCGAGACCCGATGTCATGGCCGTGGTGCATTCGCATACGCCCGAGATCACGGCCTTCGCGCATACCTCCGTCCCGATGCGAGTAGTCACGAACGGCGGCAGCTTCATCGGCGACGGCCTGCCTATTTTCAATATCCGCGAGTATCACGACACGGCGACCATCATCGAAAGCCCGGCAATCGGCCAAGCCATGGCGGAGGTGATGGGCGACAGCCCTGGTGTGCTGCTGACTGGGCATGGCGTTGTGCTCACCGATTCGTCGCTGTACGGTCTTGTGAATCGCATCTACGGCTTGCGCATGAACGCAATGGTCCAGTTGCAGGCGATGGCCCTCGGCGGCGAGATCAGCTATCTGGAGGGTGAGGAGGCAACAGCTGGTACTTCAGTACCGGTGGTGCCGACGGGCAATGGCGGCGGGCGGGACGGTGCCGCACGCGCGTGGGAGTATTGGCTGCGCACCGTGCAATTGCACGAATAGGGCGCATTGCGTGTGAGACAGCGCCCAATGCAAGTTACTAGCTTTGTCATGGACGATGATGCGCTCAGCGCGCATCTCGTCCTGTTTGATCGTGCTCAGCCATCCGACTACGGCAACCGTGGCGCTATCCAGGGAATTTGAACATGACTGATTCTAAAAATGAAAAGCCTGGTCGCCGAAATTTTCTAAAGGGCGCTGCGGCCGGGGCAGGCATTGCCGCCCTCGGCACCCAAGCCAGGGTTGCCAACGCGCAGCCCACACCCGAACAACGCATTTCACCCCCTTCGTCAGCTGCAATGGCGGCGGAATCTGAGCCGGTCTCGATGCAGGTGGAGGTTTTGACCGCGGACCGTCCAGGTTCGGATTTCATGTTAGATGTACTCAAATCACTGAATTTTGAATATATCGCTGCCAAT
>JAZKEH010000219.1:0-1766 GCA_040387155.1 Pseudomonadota bacterium
TCGCGGTGCTCATCGCGATGTATTTGCCCGCACGACGCGCCAGCAACATGAGTCCAACGGAGGCTTTGCATGCTGAATAACAGCTTGCGAAATTTTTGCGTGAGCTCTGCTTCTCACTGGCAAGCAGGGCCGCCGCGTTGCGAGAGTGGTTACTGAAATGAACGACTTTCTGCAGGACGTGACATTCGCCTGGCGCAACGCGCTGAAGAAACCAGCCACTGTTCTGCTGATCGTCATTACGCTTGCACTTGGCATCGGCGTGAACACAGCGATGTTCAGCATGGCGTGGCGCGTACTGCTTGCACCCTTGCCTTACGCCGATGCCGAGAGGCTGGTAAAGCTTGAGCAGAATGAAACAGAAAATGGCCAACTGGATTTAGAGTGGTCGGTTCCAACCTTCGACGACTATGCCAGGCTCGAAGACGTCTTTTCCGCGCTCCTCCAGTATCAAAATTTTCCGTATACCGTGCTCGGTGCGGACGAGCCGTATCTCGCGCAAACCGGTATCGTCAGCTGGAACTATTTCGCTGTGCTGGGCATACAGCCACTGCTTGGGAGCAGTTTCATCGCAGCACATGATGCGATTGATGCAGAACCGGTAATGCTGCTTTCCTACAATTTCTGGATGACTCACCTGGGCGCTGATCCAGACATCATTGGCACCAACCTCGAGGTGCAGGGTGTCAGTCGTAGGGTTATCGGCGTGCTGCCTGATATCGCCCCTTATCCGCACGCCAACGATATCTGGATCACTGCCGGGAATGACCCGTTCAGAGTGTACATGGGCGTCGACATGTCCGCTGATCGCGACAATACATTCCCAACCCATGTGTTCGGAAAATTACGTGAAGACATCAGCCTCGCTGATGCCGAACGGGAAGTTGATCTACTTGCCCGGCGCCTGGTTACCGCATATCCAGATTTCTATGCTGAAGACTATACAGTAGCGCTGAAAACGCTAAGAGAGGAGATGGTTGCCGACTCGCGTATCTCCGTTGTGTTATTGGCGGGACTGGCCGTGCTTGTGCTGCTGATAGCCAGCGCCAATGTTGCAAGTCTCAACCTCGCCAGAATTGCTGACAGAAACCAGGAGCTCGCCATTCGCGAGTCGGTAGGAGCGAGTCCATCCCGAATAACACGTCAGTTGCTGACGGAAAATATGCTGCTTGCGTTGATCGGCGGCCTCGCTGGGTTGGTAGTTGCGTGGCCTTGTTTGCGGTTGCTGTCTGACTTCGCGTCCGGCTATACGCCACTCGCCCGTGACGTTGGCATGGATGCGTCGCTGCTTTTGTTTGCTTTCGCCATTGCCATGTTGACTGGAATATTAAGCGGAGCAATTTCAGCCTTCGGCGAACGCGACATCAACAGTGCGTTGAAGGAAGGTGGCGACAAAGTCACCTCCTCGTCAGGCAGTGTGCAGCGCCGGCAGGCTCTGCTGTTCATGCAGTTTGCATTGGCGTTTGTCGCGTTGACCGTTTCCGCACTGGTCGTTCTAAGTCTTTATCGCCTGAACAACCAGGATCTTGGTTATGATCCTGACCGGATCCTCTCGCTGAGCATGCAGTTTGATATAAAGCCAGACGATCCCCTCGAAGATGTCCAGCGACGATCCAGGGTTTTCATTGCGCGTATTTTGCAGGAAACAAGCGCCATACCCGGCGTTGAGGCTGTCGGCATCCTCGATAGGTCGCCGTTGCTGCAGTCGTCGCGCATCAGCGAACGGCTGACACCGTTCGATGTGGAAGGGTTGCCCACCGATCCCGATG
>JAZKEH010000219.1:1776-2259 GCA_040387155.1 Pseudomonadota bacterium
ATGCCAAACGCAATAATACTTCCACTGGGTTCTTCGAGTTGATGGGCATTGAGCTGGAAAGCGGACGCCTGTTCAGCAACGAGGACGATGAAAATTCCATTCCAGTGGCCATCGTAAACGCTGAGTTCGTGGAGCGCTTCATTCCCGGCGGCGACGCGGTGGGGCGACGGATCCATGTCAGGGGAGACCCAACCTGGAAAACCATCGTCGGGGTCGTTGAAAGTGTAAGCTCAGCGGAGCTCGACCAACCGGAACCACCGGCGGTGTATTACAGCCTCCAGCAGGGGTTTTCGCAGACAGTCAATGTGTATGTAAAAAGTGCCACTGACCTGGGCGAGCTCGGCAAAGTTGTCACTGACGTCATTCACGGCATAGATCCGCTACAGACTGTGCAGGACGTCAAACCGCTGAACGATATAAAGGCTGACTGGCTAGCTCCGTCAACGCTGCGTGCGACTCTGATTACGCTGTTCGGTCTGCTGG
>JAZKEH010000220.1:0-5731 GCA_040387155.1 Pseudomonadota bacterium
ACCGATAACGAAGCTGTCCTGCTGCAACCGGGCAAACCGGGACGGCAACTGATTCCCTTCAAGGAAAACATGGGTGCTTTCTCCCAGCGCATCGGTTTGGGAGTAATAGATATCGGCATAATCGAGCGAATGCGGCAGGCCGTCAGCATCCCAATGCAGCTGGGCGTTGGTGATTGTCGTCGTCAAAGCTGGAGTTCTCCTGGAAGGGGATATGTTACTGCTTCCAGGCTGTGAATTGGGCTAGAATACGGCCCTTTTCCGGAGTATCCCCATGTTGGAAGTCAACGGCCACCTGCAACGTATCAAAGACTGCTGCGAGCGCGTCAACGTGCTCCGGGGGTATCTTTGACTTCGAACAAAAGCAGGAACGTCTCGCCGAAGTAGAAGGCGAACTCGGCGAAGCCAATGTCTGGGACAAGCCCGAACATGCGCAGGCGCTGGGCAAGGAACGCGCCGATCTCGAACGCGTCGTCGGCACCATCATCAAACTGGAAACCCAATTCAGCGATTGCCGTGAACTGATCACGCTTGCTGATGAAGACAATGACGAGGCCCTGCTAACCGAGGCGTTGACTGATCTTGGCAAGGCTGTCGCCAGTCTCGAACAACTCGAATTCCGTCGCATGTTTTCCGGGCAGATGGACCCGAACAGCGCCTATCTTGATGTACAGGCCGGTTCTGGCGGCACCGAGGCGCAAGACTGGGCCGAGATACTGCTGCGCATGTACCTGAAGTGGGGTGACTCCCACGGCTTCAAGACTGAACTGATGGAAGCCTCAGCAGGCGAGGTTGCCGGCATCAAAAGCGCCACCGTGCATTTCCAGGGCGAGTACGCCTATGGTTGGCTGCGTACAGAAACCGGTGTCCATCGTCTCGTGCGGAAGTCGCCGTTTGATTCAGGTAATCGTCGTCATACTTCCTTTGCATCCATCTTCGTGTCACCGGAAATCGACGATGACATTGTCATCGATCTCGACATGAGCAAGGTGCGGGTCGATACCTATCGCGCCAGCGGTGCCGGTGGCCAGCACGTCAACAAAACCGACTCAGCAATTCGTATGACGCATGAACCCACCGGCATTGTTGTGCAATGCCAGAGTGAACGTTCGCAGCACAAGAACCGTGACAGCGCTATCAAACAGCTGAAAGCGAAACTGTATGAACTGGAAGCGCAGAAGAAGCGCGAGAGTCTGCAGAAAATCGAAGATACGAAGGCCGACATCGGATGGGGCAGCCAGATCCGCTCCTACGTACTCGACCAGTCGCGCATCAAGGATTTACGCACCGGTGTAGAGACATCCAACACCGGCGTTGTACTTGATGGCGATCTCGACAAGTTCATGGAAGCCAGCCTGAAGATGGGCCTCTGATTTTTTACTGAAGAAACGAAAATGACTGAACAGAACCACGATAGCCCACAAGACGAAAACAAGCTGATTGCGCAACGTCGCGAGAAACTGCAGGCCTTGCGTGAGCAAGGCAATGCGTTCCCGAACGATTTTCGCCGTGATGCGCTGGCTGCCGATCTGCATCAGCGTTTTGCCGATGACAGCAAGGAAACCCTGGAAGCTGTGAATCATCCTGCCAAGGTGGCGGGTCGTCTGATTCGCATGCGCGGTCCATTCATTGTGATCCAGGATGGCAGTGGCCAGATCCAGCTGTATCTGAACCACAAGGAATACAGCGAAGCGCAGAATGCACTGAACAAGAGTCTGGATCTTGGCGACATCATCGCCGTCAGCGGCACGGTATTCCGTACCGGCAAGGGCGAACTGTCTGTGTGGGTCAAGGAATTGAAATTGCTGACCAAGGCATTGCGTCCGCTGCCGGACAAATACCACGGCCTGCATGACACCGAAGTCCGCTATCGCCAACGTTACGTCGACCTGATCGTCAACGAGGACACGCGGCGCACCTTCGTGTTGCGCTCAAAGATCATCGACAGCATTCGCCGCTTCATGAATGCCCGTGAATTCATGGAAGTGGAAACGCCAATGATGCAGGTGATCCCCGGTGGCGCCGTCGCGCGTCCGTTCGTCACGCATCACAACGCGCTCGACCAGAACATGTACCTCCGCATCGCACCAGAGTTGTATCTGAAGCGGCTTGTCGTCGGTGGTTTTGAGCGTGTATACGAAATCAACCGCAACTTCCGCAATGAAGGGCTGTCGACGCGTCACAACCCGGAATTCACGATGCTCGAGTTCTATCAGGCCTATGCCGATTATCACGAGCTGATGGACATCACCGAGACGATGTTGCGCAACATTGCGCAGGAAGTGCTGGGAACCATGGTGTTGCAATACCAGGGTCTGGCGCTCGACTTTGGCCAGCCATTCCGCCGTCTCAGTGTACCGGCCGCAATCATGGCCTATGTGCCAGGCACTACTGCGGAAGAACTCGATAACATGGATACCTTGCGCGCAGTAGCCAAACGCTGTGGCATTGAACCCAAAGCAGAGTGGGGCAAGGGCAGGTTGCAGATGGAAATCTTCGAGGCGAAAGTCGAACACGAACTGCAGCAGCCCACCTTCGTCGTCGAATATCCCACCGAAGTGTCGCCACTGGCACGTCGTAACGACCACAACCCCGACATTACTGACCGCTTCGAACTGTTCATCGGCGGCCGCGAAATTGCCAATGGCTTTTCCGAGTTGAACGATGCCGAAGACCAGTCGGAACGGTTCCTCGCACAGGTGAAAGCGAAGGATGCCGGCGATAACGAAGCGATGCATTACGACGCGGACTACATCACAGCACTCGAATACGGTATGCCGCCGACAGCAGGCGAGGGTATTGGTATTGACCGTCTGGTAATGCTCTACACCGACCAGCCGTCGATTCGCGACGTGTTGCTGTTCCCCCATATGCGTCCCCAGGGCAGCTAGGTAGCAGGACGCTGATGAGCATGGCGGAACCACCAGCAGAGAAGTCATCAGAACAACGTTCGGTGCAACTGGAGGCGTCCTGGCAGGCCGTCCTGCAGCAGGAATTCAAACTGCCGTACATGCAACAGTTGCGGGAATTCCTGAAGCAGGAAAAAGCAGCCGGCAAGCAGGTCTATCCGCCCGGCAGTCTCATCTTCAACGCGCTGAATTCAACACCGCTCAATCAGGTCAAGGTTGTCATCCTGGGTCAGGATCCCTATCACAATCCTGGTCAGGCGCATGGCCTGTGCTTCTCTGTACTGCCTGGCATAGATCCACCGCCCTCGCTGCTTAACATCTACAAAGAACTGGAGCGCGATACCGGATTCGTACGGCCACCACACGGGCATTTGCAAAGTTGGACCACCCAGGGTGTCTTATTGCTGAATGCGGTGCTGACGGTTGAACGTTTCAAGGCAGCATCGCATCAGGGCAAGGGCTGGGAGCAGTTCACTGACAGGATCGTTGGCACCTTGAATGAGCGGGGCGAGAATCTGGTGTTCCTGCTGTGGGGCAGTCACGCGCAGAAGAAGGGGCAACACATCAGCAGGACGAAACATCTGGTGCTGGAGTCGCCGCATCCCTCACCGTTGTCGGCCCATCGCGGCTTTCTTGGCAACGGCCATTTCTCCCGCACCAATGCGTGGTTACAACAACACGGCAAAACGCCAATTGACTGGCAGTTGCCTCAGTCGCCGGTATAGACGCAGCCGCTGGTGCAGGTTTCCTTGATGACGATGCTGCACAACTGCGGCAGCACCGGCTTCAGTTCACGGAACAGCCAGCGCGCGATCACTTCACTGGTCGGATTGTCGAGGCCGGGAATGTCGTTCAGATAGTAATGATCAAGCCGGGCAATGACGGGCTTAACGACAGTCTTGATATCCGCGTAGTCCATGACCCAGCCCAGTTGCGGATCCAGCGGTCCCTTTACATGCACTTCCACGCGGAAGGAATGCCCGTGCAGTCGCCCGCATTTGTGGCCTGGCGGTACATTGGGCAGCAGGTGGGCGGCTTCTAAACTGTAAATTTCCATTGGGATTTCCATAGGCCAGGCCGCAAGCAGGCCAGAAAGGAAGGCGGGCATGGTAATCAGCAGGCAACCCGCTCCACAAGAGGCGCTATGCAGGCCGCAGCCGTCCGGGCAATAATCCCGCTACCTTCGCTTCCACGCCTTTTCCATGCAAATAGCCGCTTTTCTCAAGGATCAGCTCTCCCGCTTCTGGGGTGTCATGCTGCGTGGCTCACGCCTGCCGATCTATCTGGGCTTGCTGGTGACGCTGCTCGTATTCTTGATGCACGAGCGACCGTCACCACTGGTCAGGAGCCTGTTGGAACGATTGGACTCCGTTGTTTACGACCAGCGTTTCAGCATCGGCAACGGCACTCTCCGCGGTAACGAACACAACATTGTCATCGTCGATTACGACCAGCGCAGTCTCGAGGTAGAGGGGCAGTGGCCCTGGTCACGCGTCAAGATTGGCGACATGGTAACCAAGCTCGCCGAATACGGTGTCGTTGTGGTGGGGTTTGACGTTTTCTTCCCTGAGTACGAACGCAACCTTGTTGATGAGCTGGGCCTGTGCGTTGCAGAGCGGGAAGGTTGCAGTGAGGCAGCGTCGTTGCTGCCGGCACTCGAACAGTTCAACGATGTGCTTGATGCCGATGCCTACTTTGCCAACAGCATGAAGAACACCGAAGTAGTGCTGGGATTTTCGTTGCGTGACGGTGAAGAGTCCCGCAGTGGCGTGTTGCCAGAGTCTCTCTTCAGTATCGACACGCAAGACAACCAGGCGATTTCGCTGAGGGAAATGCGGGGTTATATCGGCAACGTGGATACGCTGCAGGAAGGCGCCAGCGGTGCCGGCTATTTCGATACGATTCCTGATATCGATGGTGTCATCCGCAAGTACAACCTGGTGCTGCGTTACCAGGACAGGATCTATCCCTCGCTTGCGCTCGACATGGCGCGCCTCTTCAACCTTGAGGACAGATTCAGCGCCAGGGTAGAGCGCGACATCCAGGGTCTGGATCCAAAATTGATTGGCGTTGTGATGGGTCAGAACACGCTGATTCCGACTGACCAGGACGGCAGGGTGCGTGTGCCGTATATCGGCCCGCAGGGCAGCTATCCCTATATCTCGGCTACCGATGTGTTGCATGACACGCTCACAGATACTGAGCGCGAACAATTGCAAAACAGCCTCGTGCTGGTTGGCACCACGTCAACAGGCCTCTACGACCTGCGCGCAACGCCGGTACAGGCCGTATATCCGGGGGTGGAAATCCACGCGAACGTATTGAACGGTATTCTGAGTTCAGCGCCGACCATGACGGTCGAAGCAGACGGTGGCGAGGAAGCGTCGGGTGCAAAAGGCGTGCTCAATGTGTTGAACGCAGCGAAGCAAAGCCCGTTTCCTTCGCGACCGGATTGGGAGCGGGGAATGATCACCGTTGTCATCATCATGATCGGCTTTGGCCTGTCGATGATCTACCCGTACCTCGGCCCCGCCTTGCTTGCGCTGTCGAGTGTCACCTTCATGGGTGGCATGGTCATGTTGAACTTCTATCTGTGGAACAACTACAACCTCGATATATCACTGGTGCCGTTGTTATTGCTGATCCTGATGATCACCATCATCAACATGGCCTACGGCTTCCTGAAAGAAGGCCTGCATCGCAAGGTCATCAAGGGCATGTTCGACCAGTACGTACCGCCTGCCCACATTGACGCGATGCTGAACAATCCGGACAAGTACAACTTCAGCGGCGAGAGCAAGGAATTGAGTGTCCTGTTTTCCGAC
>JAZKEH010000221.1:0-1835 GCA_040387155.1 Pseudomonadota bacterium
GGCGGTGCCTCCGACAGCATCGACGTGATCAGCACCCATGGTGGCTATAACTTCCTGGAGAGTTATGGAGTTGCTCTGCGCGCTGGCCGCTATTTTGACGAGCGGCTGATCAGCGATGTATTGACACTGCCGGGTCCGGCGGCCGGCTCATCGGCCGGTGGCAGTTATGTGCTCAGCGAAAGTGCCGTGCGCGCGTTGGGGCTCAGTGCTGAGGAAGCTATTGGGCGCAGGATCGAAATGGATTTCTCGCGTGATTTCACCAGCATCGCGCCGGGCGTGATCATTGGCGTGGTCGAGGATATCCATCCTTTTTCGTTGCATGAAACACCGAAGCCGTCGGCCTTCTATGTGCCGGCCACGAGTCCTGGCGCTTTCACTGGCAGCATGCCGGCGACGTCGCAGGCACAACCGGCGCTGTTCAACCAGGCATCCATACGTCTTGCGGGTGGCAACAGTGCAGAAGTGCTTGAGTGGATCCACGCCCGCTGGAAGCTGATCTCGCCGAACGAGCCGATGTTCCACGAGTTTCTCGACGCGCGCTATGCCGCGCTGTATCAGGAAGAGGAGCAGCAGGCGCGCTTCTTCACCTTCTTCGCTGCACTGACGACAGGCATCGCCTGCCTCGGCTTGTTCGGTCTGACTTCCTTCAGCGTAGAGAAGCGCTTCCGCGAAATCGGTATCCGCAAGGTCATGGGCAGCAGTGTGTGGCAGGTTGTGCTGCTGCTGACGAACGACTTCAGCAAACTCGTCCTGATCTCGAACCTTATCGCGTGGCCGCTGGCGTACTTCGCGATGGCCCGCTGGCTGGAAAACTTTGCTTATCGCATTGATCTGACGCCAGTGGTGTTTATCGGCAGTGGACTCATTGCCCTGTGTGTTGCGTGGGTGACGGTAGGCGGCACTGCGGCGAAGGCCGCCAACCAGAACCCGGTACTGGCCTTGCGGTACGAGTGAACCCGATGATCAGCAACTACCTGAAAATTTTCGTACGGCTGTTTGTCAAACAAACAGCATTTACGTTGATCAACGTCCTGGGGCTTGCTGTAGGGTTCGCTTGTTGCATGATCATTGCGTTGTTTGTGCGGCATGAACTCAGCTTCGACCGCTTCCACGCCAATGCGGACAATCTGTATCGCATCAGCAACGTGTCGCTCGATCCTGCTGGCGTTACCTCGGAAGGAGCGGCGACGTTCTTTCCGGTAGCGCCGATGCTGGCCGACAATTTTCCGGTTATCACCGACATTGCCCGCATGCGGCCGAAGCCGGCCTTGTTCAGTGTGGGTGAAGAGTCCTTCTACGAGAATGAATTCAGATTGGTCGATCCTGCTTTTTTCCGCCTGTTCGACTTTGTGTGGCTGGAAGGCGACGCAGCATCAGCGTTCAACAGCGCGACGGACGTGGTACTGACCAGAAGTTTTGCCGAAAAATACTTCGGCAGCACGGGTGCGCTTGGTCAGTCGCTGCTGATGTCAGAGGGCGTCACGCTGCGCGTCACCGGCGTAATCGAGGACCTGCCCGCCAACACCCACCTGACCGGTACCACCTTCGCGTCGATGGCGCTGCTGGACCTGATTGAGCCGGTAGAAACCAGACGGGATTGGTTCAACGAGAATCTCTATGTCTACGCAACACTGCGGCCCGACACGGATCTCGCCCAGTTCAGAAGCCAGCTCGCAGAGTTCGGCCGCACCAACATTCCTGCCATCGGCGTTTCCTTCACACTCAAACTGGACGCGGTGACTGCTATTCACTTGAATCCTTCCATTGGTGACATCGACACCTCTGGCAACAAGCTCATCGTGGCAGTATTCACGGCGGTCGGCATCGGCATTCTA
>JAZKEH010000222.1:0-1916 GCA_040387155.1 Pseudomonadota bacterium
GACTGTCGCTGGCTGATTTCGGTGAAACGTACTTTTCATCATTGACAAGCAGCCGCTGGCAGCGGAATCTTGGCGCAAGCTTTCCTGACAAGCATTCCAAAAAGCACAGTAATGTGCACAACAAAAAGGGGGTTAGCCATGCACCATCGTCCTACCTGCTCATCGTTATTTACTCGCCGCATATTGTGGGCCAGCGTTGCCGCTGCGGCAGCGGGTGGTTGGCACAACGCCAGCGCCCAGGCACTCGAAGAGATTCTCGTTACGGCCGAACGGCGCGAACTGTTACTGCAGGATACGCCGATTTCTGTGATGGCTTTCAGCGGTGAAAAGCTGGAGGCCGGCGGCGTCGAGGACATGTTCGACCTCGCTGACATTGCGCCGAATCTTGACATAAAGGGCGCGCGCGGCAGCGGAAATACAGCGCCAATTTTCCAGATCCGCGGCATCAGCGGGGGCGGGGGCGCAACGGGTGAGCGCAGTGTCGGTTATTACGTCGACAACGTATTCATGCCGCGCACCACTGGCCCCGTGATGCGTATCCTCGACGTCGAGCGCATCGAAATCTTGCGCGGACCGCAGGGCACGTTGTTCGGTCGCAACAGCACTGGTGGTGCGATCCGTGTGTTTTCGAAACAACCTGGCCCGGAGCGCGACGCCTATGTGCGCGTCACGGGCGGCAACTTCGATCGCATGGATATCGCGGGCATGGTGAATCTGCCGCTCAGCGACGAGCTCTTCCTGCGAGCCCAGGTCGCCTCACTTGAGCAAGACGGCTTTGTGCGCCGCGGGCCGCAGATGCTGGGCAGCAATGACGACGAGATGGTGCGGCTACAACTTGGCTGGCATCCGGATGAAGATCTCTCGATCAGCTTCGGTGCGTTGTATACCGACTCCTATTCTGATGGCAGCGCCACTGACATGACGCAGTTCCGCATGGATCCGGTATGTCCGCTCGATCCATCCATCACAACGTGGTGCATGCAGGGCAACTATGCGGACTGGGTTTCAGACTTTCTCCAGCAGACGGGCCAGCCACGCCTGAGCAGCGAAGATCCCCGCCTTATCCGCGACGACTTCTCGATGCCGGACTGGTGTTTCCTCGATGATGCCAACCCGGACTGGGACGATCAGTGCCGGCAGTGGAATACTGCTGAATATAAACAGGTCGACATGAATATCAGCTGGGAAATTTCCGAGACCATTTCGCTCCAGTCGACGACTGGCCTTTCGGATTTCAGCAGCAGTGGAGTCAGCGACTGGCAACTGCTTGGCATGGAATTCCGTCCTTCCGGGGTCGAGTCGGAAGTGCTTTACCAGGAGCTGCAATTCAATTTTGCTTTGTTCGATGGCCGCGTCGACCTGATCACGGGCGCCAACTATTTTCGCGAGCAATCCGGTACACCGCGTGAAGCGCTCTACCAGGTTATTGGTTCAAGCGTGTTCAACGCGACCACGGGAGGCAACGACTTTGGCAATTTGTGGGGGTGCGCAGGTTCCGGCGTCACGCCACCACTCTGCAGCCAACCCGAACGGCGTTTGCGCGTTACTGGCGACAGTTCCAGTGACCAGGATGCAACCGCAGCTGGCCTGTTCATCAACACTACGATTCACTTTTTCGATGAGCGGTTCAACCTGACGCTTGGTGGACGCCAGTCCTGGGACGAGAAGGAATTTACGAGCGTTACGTTCGCTTCCGACAATTTCATTCCACAAACCGGCAACGCCACTGCAGTCAGCGCCAGTGACGACTGGAGTGAAGCCGACTGGCGCGTCACTGGCGACTATCATGTCAATGACGCCATCATGTTGTATGCAACCGCTTCCAAGGCTTTCCGTTCCGGAACGTTCTCCGTACCTGCCGCTGTGGCGCCTGCCGGTGCGCGTACTTTCTCGTTGCGGCCCCCACTTGCGTCAGT
>JAZKEH010000223.1:0-4630 GCA_040387155.1 Pseudomonadota bacterium
CCCCCCCCGACTGCGACAACACAAAATTCGAACGAAAAAAAACCGCAGTCAAAGCTGCGGTTTTTCTTCAGGTAAGAAAGAAACGTTACTGCGTCGCAGCCTCAAGCGGAGAAGGAGCTGGTACTGAGCAACCATCAACCTTCAAGCATTCTTCACGCAGCAACTTGGCAGTATCCAGCAAAGGTTCAGCCTTCGGAGCGTTGTAAGCAGCAGGATAAATCCCCATCGCCAGGTCATAAGGCGTCCGCTGTGAAGTATCGACCACCTGCTGCTCGATACCACTGTCGATCAGGAACTTCGCAATCTTGTTCCAACCCATCTTGGCCGCCGCATGCAGAGCAGTTTGGCCATCAACAAACCCCGCGCCTCGAATGGCAGGCTGCAAACCAGCGCCACGTTCCGGATCGGAAATTTCTGTCTGTGGACGTTTGGCAGGATCACCGGTGATTGCGTTGATGTTGGCGCCATGCGCCAGCAGGATTTTGATGGTCTCGATACTGGCTTCTTCAGTTTTATAGCGACCACGTGTGGGTTCTGCCGGCCAATCAATGCCGGACACAATCATCAGCGGCGTGTGGCCCCGCGCATTCGGAAGATCAACCAGTGCGCCGTTGTCGAGCAACAGTTGCAATGCTGCGTTGTCAGCGGCACGTGCTGCACGGATCAACGGTGTCGCGCCTTCGGCCAGTACGTTGTCCGAGCCACGATCAAACACGGCATTGCGATAGGGTGGGCGGGCTTTCAATTGCTGGTTGGGGTTGGCGCCGCGTTCCAGCAACAATTTGGCGACATCGTAGCCAGTGATCTTTTCTTCCGACGGCAAGTCGGGACGACCACCGACAGGCAAGGTGTTGAGGTCGATGGCGTTGTACAGCGGTGCGCGACCGAACAAGTCGAATTGGTTTACATCCGCACCAGCTTCAATCAGCGCAACGGCAGTCGCGAAATGCTGGTTGATCAGCGCCAGGTTTAATGAAGAAGTGCGATCGGGATCCGTGGCGTTCAGATCAACGTCAGCGTCAGCCAATACCTCGATGCATTCGGCACAGCCCTGGCGCGCGGCATACATCAGTGGTGTGAAGCCGCCCTTGTTCATGTCTATCGGCCGCGGCTCATCCATTGTGCGGCGATCCCACAGGCGCATGGCGCCCTGGGCATTGATGTCGGCGCCGTTCTTGATCAGCAGACGCAGCATGTCGGGCTGGCTTTGCGCCGCCGCCCACATCGCAGGGCTTTGGCCGCCCCAGTGTTCTTTCGCGTTGACGTCGGCACCGGCCTTCAGCAGCGCGGTAGCCGCAGCAATGTCGCCACCGCGTGCAGCCACCATCAAGGCGGTTTCGCCTTCGAGGTTACCCAGGTTCGGATCAGCTTTGTGTGCGAGCAACAAATCAATAATTTCCTGGTTGCCGGCTTGCACCGCTTCCGACAACGGGAACGCGCCGTATTCGTTGCGCAGATTTGGATCAGCACCTTTATCAAGCAAGGCTTTCACGAGTTCAACGTCACCCTGATAGGCGGCGTAGAGGAGGGCGGAGGAGCCGTCAGAACGCAGCACGTTGACGTCAGTACCCGCAGCAATCTGGTGGAACGCCGCATCGCGATCACCATTGCTGACCAACAGCGCCACGCTTTCGGCGGCGTAGGCGGTGTGCAGTCCGGCCAGCAACATCGTTGCAGCCAACAGTATCAGTTTCATTGCTCTATCCCCGTTCGTCTCTGTGGGCGCTACTTGTGTTGCTTATACTTCGGTCAGCAGACCAGTGCTGTCGCCAAATTTCTCTTCATTGATTCCCGCACGATTGAGCAGCGTCAGCAGCAGGTTGGCGTGCGGTGTGTCCTGTGGGTAAGCCAGATGCTGGCCGCCCTTGATGCTGCCACCGCCACGACCGAACACGGCGCTCGGCAGCGGATCGTTGTTGTGCTTGTCGCTGTTACTCATGTTGGCGCCGAACAGGATGATCGAGTTGTCGAGCACGGTGCCATCGCCTTCCGGCATCGAATCCAGCTTGGTCAGCAGATGGTTGAACAGGCTGGTGTGGTACGCCTGTACCAGCGTCAGCTTGGCCATCTTGTCGGGATCTTCGCCGTGATGTGACAACGGGTGGAAGGCTTCTGCCACACCGATGTTGGTGTAGGTGCGCATGCTGACTTCCTTCTCCATCATGAAGGTGGCGATGTTGGTCAGGTTTACCTGGTAGGCGAGGGCCATCAGGTCGAACAGCGACTTCATGTGTTCGTCGTATGACGGTGGAATGCCGACTGGCGCCGACGGGATGGAGTCGCCGAGATCCTGCGCCTGCATCTTTGTCACGCGCAATTCGATTTCGCGTACGGACTCGAGGTAGTTGCTGACCATCACCGCATCAGCAGCGCCTACTTTACGTTGCAGCGAAGCGGCTTCGCCCACTATCGAGTCGAGGATGGAACCCGTCTGGTTGACGATGGCGGCGCGCTCAGCGGCGTCATCGCCCTGGCCGAACAACTGGAAGAACATCTTGCGTGGATTGTTTTCGATTGGCAGGCCTTGATCCGGTGTGCGGAAGGCCAGCGAGCTGCCAAATGCGCAGGAGTAACCAGCAGCGCAGGGGCCGCCGTTCGGGGTGCCCAGTTCGATGGATGGAAAGGTAGTGTTGCCACCGATATGACGCGCAGCAACCTGGTCGCAGGTAACACCAGCGGACGGATCGCTGAGGTCGTGCGGATTGACGCAACGCAGCCAGGTGCCGGCAATGATGCCGTGCGGATCACTGCTCTCGGCCGGCTTGTTGCGCAGGCCGGATACGATCGTCATCTTGCTCTTGAATTTCTCGGCCGGCTTCAGGATTGGTGATACTTCAAAATCAGAACCCGTAGTTTTTGGCACCCAGTTCTTCTGGACGGCACCATGCGGGAAAAACACATAACCAAGACGGGTCTGTGGTTTCGCAGCAGTCTGCGCCCACGCGGTGGCAGCGGGAATCATCGCATCCAGCAGGGGCAGCGCGATGCCGGTGCCAAGGCCACGCAGCAGGGTGCGACGGTCAAGGTACTTCTTGGTAATGAACATGGGCGTATCCTCGTTATGTTTCGTCAGGACTACATTTGTTATTGGTTGCTGGCCACATCTGGCGCCGTACCGACCACTGGCAACGGTACCGTATTGCTGTCGAACAGATTCGTGCCGATGATGCCGGCGACGATGGCGGAGAAGCGGTAATCCTGCGCCGCTGCCTGGCGTACCACATCGCGCACTATCGGCATGTCACGCGCATCGAGCTTGCGACCCAACGCGTAGATCATCAGTTTTTCGGTCAGTCCCTGCACGAAGTTATTGGGTTTGGCCAACAAGGCGGTGCGCAACTGTTCCGGACCATTCACCGTCGAGCCATTCGGCATGATGCCGGACGCATCGATAGGCGTTGCCGTGAAGCGGTCCATCTCGCGCCACTTGCCGGTGGCGTCGAAGTTGTCGAGCGCAAAGCCAAGTGGATCCATCACGGAGTGACAGGAGTTGCAGGTCGGGTTCTCGCGATGCTGTTCAAGACGCTCACGCACAGTGGTGGCGACCTGACCTTTCTCATTTTCTGCCAGCGCCGGCACGTTGGCAGGTGGCATCGGCGGGGGAGTGCCCATGATCTGTTCGAGAATCCAGGCGCCGCGCAGCACGGGGCTGGTGCGGTTTGGATAGGCCGTCACCATCAACACGCCGCCCTTGCCGAGCAGACCGAAACGGTTGCTGTCAGTCAGTTCAACCTTGCGGAAGCGGTCGCCCTTCACGGTGGTGATGCCGTAGTGCAGCGCCAGTCGTTCGTTGAGGAAGGTGTAGTCTGCATCCAGCAGGCGCATGACGCTTTGGTCGCTGCGGAACACACTGTCGATGAACAGGTTCAACTCTTCCTTGAAGTCGGGACGCAGGTCACCGGCGCCAGCGGCGTACGGGAAGATGGTCGGATCAGGAATGATCTCGTCGAGCTTGCTCATCTTCAGCCATTGGTAGGCGAAGTTTTCCGCCAGCGCAATGGCGCGTGGATCGGCCAGCATGCGCTGCACTTGCGCTTCGACTACGGTGGCATCCTGTAGCTTGTCGTCAATCGCCAGTTGCAGCAGTTCTTCGTCGGGGATGCTGCTCCACAGGAAGAATGACAGGCGCGACGCCAGATCGAGACTGTTGAGCGCATAGACATCGCCGGGCTTGGTAGCAGCCGGTGCGATCTCGGCGCGGTAGAGGAAGTTCGGGCTGGCCAGCATGCGGGTCAGGCCGCGACGCATGCCTTCATCGAAGCCACCGATTTCACGACCCTGGTTGAAGAACTGCATCAGCGGCGCCATGTCGTCGTCGGTAAGTGGGCGACGGTAGGCGCGTTGTGCCATGCGGGTGAGAATTTCGGTACCGCAAGCCACTTCCTGATCCGCCGATTGCGGCGCACAGGTGTACAGCTTCGCGCGCGACGGCGTTACCGAGAAGCCTTCGATATTGAAAGGACCGCGGACTTCGACAGAAGGAATCGACAGGATGCGATCCTGGGCAGCGCCCGGAATGAAGTGCTGTAATTGGTCATCAGATTCAGCGAAGCTGCGACGCAGGAACGACACACCCACTTTGTGCGGGCCGGCCGTGGTCTTGAAACGGATGTCCTTGGTGCGGCCATTG
>JAZKEH010000224.1:0-2243 GCA_040387155.1 Pseudomonadota bacterium
TGTGATGGTGCTGCATGGTGACAAGGATGTGTCGAATACGATTGCTGCTTCTGAGCGCATGGCAAAAGAGCTGCAGCAACACGGCATTGAAACGGAGTATGCAGTAGTGCCAAACGGCGAGCATCTGAATGCCTTCATGTTGTACGCGCCGCAGATATTCGATTTTCTCGACAAACACTGATCCACTGGTTGGTCAAATAAAAAGCCCGGCGAATGCCGGGCTTTTTATTTGTGCATAAACCGTAGTGAACGGGTTACTGGGCGGGCTGCTCAGCTGCAGGCGCCGCTTCGGTGTCATAGGTGTGCCAGTTGTCGTAATCGGGTGGCACGATACGGCCATCCCATACGCTTTTGTTGTTTTCTTCGCAGGAGTACTCAATCAGTTCGAAGTCTTTCTGCAACGTGAACACGCGCTTGTTGGTCCATGGTTGCGAGTAGTAGATCGGATCATTGATCGTCACTTCATAGTCCATCGTTTCCAGATCGCGACGGGTCAGGCGTTCGGTCACTGTCATCTGGTCACTGTGCGGATGACCGATGGTGTCGAGACGGGTTTTGCCGTTGAACTCGGACGTTGTCAGTACCAGCGTATCACCATCCCAGGTCGCAACCGTGTGACCGAACCAGGCCGGTACGCCAGGGCTGTGGTTCTGGCCGTCAAGGTTGATCACCTTGAACCAGGTGTTCTGTTCGTACAGGAAGGCGAAGTGGGTGTCGGTCTGCACGAACTGGATCGGGTCGGGCGAATTCATCGCGCGCAACAGGCCGAAGGGCATGCACACACCCGTGTAGTCGCCGGTCGATGGATTGTAGTTTTCGAAATTGCGACGACCGGCTTCAGTGAAGGGTAATTCACCGGGACCAGTCTGGGTGCGGCCATTGCCGGCAGCACCCATGTCGGACACGTACGGACGCGCCCAGATGCCATTGAAGTCGGGCTTGCCGTTCGCCAGGCGCGGGACGCCAGCAGTTGCAGCAGGCGCAGCTTCAGCAGCTGCAGCCGCAGCAGTTTCAGTGGCAGGCGCCGCGCTCTGTTCAGCGGGGCCGCAGGCGGCGACTGCAACAGCCAGTGCAAGTGCCGAAAGCGTATAAAGCTTGCGGGTGAAATTGATCATGTTGCATCTCCTCTTGAAAAGTCAGGGACTCTGCTTGGCTGCAGAGACAATCATCATTTTTGTTATTTTTCCGCATTCTACTCAGGCAGAGGGCCACGAGTCACATATTGATTGTGAGGGGCTGGCGAGTGCGTCTATCATCCGGCGCAATCTGGCCACCACGACCGAAGCCGGACCTGGCAATAACGCAGATCGTTAACAAGATTTTCAAAGGGGACTTCCATGAAAAAACTGCTTGTGAATTTGGGCTGTGCCGTATCGTTGGTATTGAGTACGACAACCTTGCTGGCTGCGGCCCCTGATGGCCCGGGCACGCCACCGGCGCCACGTCCTGGCCTGTTTTTGGAAGAAGTGTGGAAGCAGCTGCCGAAGGGTGGCGAAAATCCGCTGGAACAAGGGCACATCGCCAATTCGAATCTTGAATTGAAAGTCTATGGTCCGAAGAGCGACCAGTTCCAGGTAACCGGCTTCGATGGCAACGACACCAATCCTACGCACACGTGGTCGGGTCTGGTGGGTGCCGGCGCGACATTCGCGTTCAAGCACAAGAACAGCTATGCCGATTTCAGCAAGGGTGCTCGCATCATGGTGCAGAGCAAGACCTCTGGTTTCCACAAGATCCATCCGTTCATCAAGCTGGCTGATGGCAAGACTTTCATTGGTGATATCGAACTTGGGCAGACTGCTGATTTCCTGTTTGAGGAGTTTCGTCTGGAGCAGGTGAAGTGGATTTCTTTCAATACTGAACTCGGTGTGACGAAGGGTAATCTGGTGACTGAGATTGATCTGTCGAAGATTGACGAGATTGGTTTTACTGATTTGCAGCCGGGTGCGGATCATGGGCCTGGTGGCTGGTCGGATGTGGGTGTTGTTCGTGTTTATGCGAATGCTGTTCCTCGTTGATTGTTGACTGATCAGATTGGAGCAGGGGCCATGGCAGGTGCAGGCCCCTGCGACACGCAGCAAGTACGTCCCTGTATGCTCTCTTCGGCATCCATGCCTCACACGGTCGCAGAAGCCTGCACCTGCCATGGCCCTTCCCAATTTGTTGTGGCGTTCGGAGTTAAACCCTCATGTTGAAATCTCTTTCTATAGTTCTGTTTGCTGCTGCCAGTCTGTCTGCGTTTG
>JAZKEH010000225.1:0-2166 GCA_040387155.1 Pseudomonadota bacterium
ACCGTCGTTATCGGGTCGCATGTGGTGGTGGAAGAGGCGGCCGTCGCGCACGGCAACCTGACAGTAACCATTGCCGAGAACGACAGTGTCAGCCAGCCAGGACCGTTCTCGCAGGGCGAAACCCGCGATGTCAGCAACTCGACGTTGCTGGTCGAAGAGGAAGACAACCGTATGTTCCTGTTCAAACCAGGTGTGTCGCTGGATGAATTGGTACGCGCTGTTAACCAGGTGGGGGCTTCTCCAAGCGATCTCGTGGCGATTCTTGAAGCGCTTGAACAGGTCGGTGCACTCCGCGCTGAACTGATCGTGATCTAGGGCTATCGTCATGTCTTCCATCTCCGCTGCCACTCCCTCGCTCACCGGTTCGCTGCTGGCTGCACGCACAGCCTCAGCGTCCGGTACCGACGGCATGGTCTACAACGACCTGAGTGCGCTGACGAATCTGAAAACGCAGAGCCGCGTCGATCCGCAAGCGGCGATGAAGGAAGTCTCTAAACAATTTGAATCGCTGTTCGTCAACATGATGATGAAGGCGATGCGCGACACGTTGCCGAAGGACGGTCTCTTCGGTGGTTCTGATGTACAGACCTACCAGGAAATGTTTGATCAGCAGCTGGCACTGGATCTCAGCAGCAATGGCAGTCTTGGGCTCGCCAGTGTGATCGAGCGTCAGTTGTCGAGTGTGATGGCGCCGCCTGAAACGTCGGAGCTTGATGCGCTGACAACTGATGCGGCCACTCAAGTCGGCGCTACCGCCCAAGCCACGACAGTGGTCGATGAAGATAAAGGGTTATAGAAATGGATCTGCTGCGGCTAGGCTCCAACTCGCTCAACAACGTCCAACAGGCGTTGGCCACCACGGGTCACAACATCACCAATGCCAACACCGACGGCTACAGCCGGCAGACGGTCAATTTCGAAGCGCGCCAGTCGCAGAACTTCGGTTATGGCTACCTGGGTGCCGGCGCCTTTGTCAGCGGTGTTGAGCGTTCGACTGATGCGTTTCTCACCAGCCAGGTTCAGAGTTTCGCCGCCAGCGAAAGCCGGTACTCCACCTATCTCGAATTCAGCAATCGTCTCGACTCCTTGCTGGCCGACTCCGAGAACAACCTCAGCGGTTCGCTGCAGAAGTTCTTCAGCGGCGTGCAGGAAGTGGCGAGCAATCCGTCAAGTCTGCCTGAGCGCCAGGTCATGCTGTCGGAAGCCAACAGTCTGGTGCAGCGCATGCAGACGCTCGATCGCAATTTGCGCAACCTCGGTGTTGAGATCAATGAACAACTGAAAACATCGGTCGCGGAAGTCAACGGTCTTAGCGAAAGCATTCGTCAGTTGAACCTGCAGATTGTCAGTGCATCTGTCTCCGGTGCCAGTGCAGCACCAAACGACTTGCTCGATCGGCGCGACCTGTTGATCACTGAGCTGTCGAAGAAAGTCGGCATCAGCGTGGTGCCGCTGCACGATGGCAGCGTCAATATTTTTGCCGGCAAGGGGCAGGGGCTCGTCGTTGGCAACCAGGTCAGCAAACTGGAAACGCGCGTCAATCCCTATGACAACACACGGCTGGAAGTGGCGTTCACCAGCACTGCCGGCGGCAATATCATCAGCCAGTACATTGACGGCGGTGAACTGCATGGCCTGCTGGATTTCCGTGATCGCAACATGGCGCAGGCGGAGTCGAAAGCAGGCTTGCTCGCCCTCGTGCTGAGCGGCGAATTCAATACGCAACACCTGAAGGGCTATGACCTGCAGGCCAACCAGGGCGGTTTGTTCTTCTCGCAGCCCGTGCCCGACATGACGGCGCACTCAGCCAATCTCGGCACTTCGGCGCCCACGTTGACGCTCGACGACACCGCCGCCATTCGCGCCAGCGAATACCGTCTGAAGTACGACGGCACCGTGTGGCACATGACGCGCATGAGCGACAACACTTCCATCAGCGGTACCGGTGTGCTTTCGCTGGATGGCATGAGTGTGGATACCAGCGCTGGCGTGCCAGTGGCGGGTGACAGTTTCAGTTTCAATCCCGCGCGCGATGCGGCGCACAACTTCAATGTGCTGATCCGTGATCCGCAGAAGATCGCAGCTGCGGCAGCAATCAAGACGGTAACGCCAGCCACCAATGCCGGCACCGGCAAGCTGGAGAACCTCAAGGTCACCGATGCCAAT
>JAZKEH010000226.1:0-785 GCA_040387155.1 Pseudomonadota bacterium
CGCATCAACGGAGGTCACGACCCGTTCGCCAATCGGTGGAACCTGCTGCACTGGCTACCTGCCGTCCTGGTTGAAGCCATGCTGTTGCCGTTTTTTCTGCGGCCTATACCGGGTACCACTGATTTCTTCGGCAATGAGCTGGTTATCGCGCGCTGGATTATCTGGTACGTGTGGTGGGGGTTTCATGTGCAGTTGGTGGTGTACATCCTGCTTTGCCAACCGTTGATGCAGGTCTACCGGCAACGGCTTGCCGAAAACTATTCCGCTATCTCCGTCGTCAATTTGCGTTGGCTGCAGCTTTGCTGCATAGGCTTCGTCGGCGTGATTCTGTCGGAACGGTTGTTACCGGCATTGGGTATCACGGCTTCGAATCTGTCGCAGACGACGGGTATCGCGCTGTACCTCTTCATCATTGTGCTGATGTATTACGCGTTGGGCCAAAGCCGGCTGGTGTTTGCGAGTGTTGGCCAGGTGGCGCCAGCAGTGGGCAAGTACAACCGCTCCGGCTTGCGGGACGATTCGGCCCAGTACTACGTCGACAAGCTGACCACGCTGATGGCGACTGAACGCTGCTATCTGGAAAGTGAACTGTCGTTGCAGGCGTTGGCAGAGCGGCTGAAGCTGAGCCCGCATCACCTGTCGCAGATTCTGAATGACAAACTGCAGAAGAACTTCTACGACTACATCAATGAGCAGCGGGTGGAGCACGCCAAACAGCTTCTGGTGGCGACGCCGCCGAAAGCCATCACTGACATTGCCTTTGAGTCTGGCTACAACAACAAGAA
>JAZKEH010000226.1:795-1560 GCA_040387155.1 Pseudomonadota bacterium
CCGCAGTCAGAATCAGCAGTAACCATGCGTTCCTTTTTCCGCGAACCAGTCTCCGGCGTCAGTTAATTAGCGCTCCGGCAGGTTAAATCCGCCCGGATTTCGCTCCCATCAGCAAATTTGCGCCTAGTATCCGGCTCACGGGCTCGATTGGCCGAGTCCGCCATTCAATGTGCTGAGGGAGATATCCATGAACGATCGTCGTGATTTTCTGCAATTGGCCGCGCTACTGGCCGTCGCTGCACCCACCACGTTACAAGCCGCGGATGAACCGCTGAAAGCGCGCGGCGAAATTGCCCGCTATCCACTCAGCGGTGCGCTGGCCGGCAATGATGCCGTCCTGGTCGATCTGGTTGCGCAGCCGGGCGCTGCCAGTGCCGGTGGTGGCCATCGCCATCCCGGCATGGTGCTGGGCTATGTCATTGAAGGGGCGTACAACTTCGCCATCAATGGGGAAGCGCCGCGTGTGATCAAGGCTGGTGAAACCTTTTTCGAGGAAGCCGGCGCCTTGCACAGCGGAAGCGGCAGTGCTGATCCGGCCAAGCCTGCCCATCTGCTGGCGTTCATGATCGTACCTACTGGCCAACCCCTGGTGCTGCCAGCGTGAGGAGACAGACGATGCAATCAACCTTGCGCTTGTTGACGTTGCTGAGCCTGGTTGCCACATCGCTGGTAACGCAGACAGTCAATGCAGCCGACGCCGGCGGTAATCCATTGCTCACCGCCGCACGCGACGGCGTTGTCGGCATGCGCGCACCGGCTTTGCAG
>JAZKEH010000227.1:0-2923 GCA_040387155.1 Pseudomonadota bacterium
CACCATCGGTACCTTTCTCCTGCAACGCTACATAGGCAGTGCCACCCGGCTGCCAGCTCTGCACCATTTCTTCCAGATCGGCGACCAATAGCTTGGTAGCTGAATCGAGATAGGCGCGGCGGCGATCACAGTTGCCATTGGTGCAAGTGGCCGTGTCGTAATCGGTGTAGGCACGTTCACCGGCGCCGGGCGCCGTGCCATGCAGATCCTGACCCCACAGCAGAAATTCAATCGCGTGATAACCAGTGGCGACGTTGGCATCAACGCCATCGATGGAGTGCAGCGTTTCCGCAAGCAGTTCCGGCGTAATACTGCCGGCGTCCACACTGATGCCGCCAATATCGACGACGGGATTGGCAATGATGTTGGCGGTGTAGAAAAAGTTGTTGTCGGATTCGTCACCGTACGAATCGGCGACATAGTCGATCAGGCCTTCATCGAGCGGCCACGAATTGACGCGGCCTTCCCATTCATCGACCACTGAGTTGCCGAAGCGGAACGCTTCAGTCTGGATGTAGGGAATGCGTGCCTGCTTCCACGCCTCGCGGGCAGCGTTCAGCGTGTTGGCGGAAGGGCTGTTCAGGAACGCCGTCACTGCGCTTTCCAGCGTGCGCGCCGTCAACAGCGAGTCACCATAGGCAGCCTGCGCAATCGCGATGTAGTTGCTGACGATGGCTTCCATCGTTGGTGCAACGGCAGTGGCAGCGACCGGACCGGGCGATGATGAGGGGCTCGCCGTACTCGTGCCGGTACCACTGGTAGTGGAAGGAGTCTCACAGCCGAACAACAGGCCTGCGATGCCGAGGGCAAGGCAGGTGGCACGGCACGAAACAAGACGGGTGGAGCGAAGGGCGAATGTTTTCATGCGGGGAATTCTACTCCATGTACCGAGCTTCGCCTTCCCCTGTGTTCTGTTGTGCTGTCGTTGTCATACAGGGTCGGGATATACCCGATCAGAACAGTCGCGTCAGTCCATAGACACAGGCGGCAACGAAAGCCGAGGCGGGCACGGTCAA
Organism: Pseudomonadota bacterium; assembly: GCA_040387155.1. Lineage (GTDB taxonomy): Bacteria > Pseudomonadota > Gammaproteobacteria > Pseudomonadales > Pseudohongiellaceae > CAILUG01. The sequence continues at coordinate 1,017 of JAZKEH010000227.1, forward strand.
TACCCAGGCTGTCAGCAGATTGCTGGCAACGCCCCAGCGCACGGCCGAGGCACGCCGCGCTGTACCTGCGCCGATGATGGCGCCGGTAATGGTTTGGGTGGTCGATACCGGAATGCCAAGGGCAGAGGCAGTGAACAACATGATCGAACCACCCAGCGACGCGCTGAAACCCTGATGCTGCGACAGTTTGGTGATCTTGGTGCCCATCGTCTCAATGATCTTCCAGCCACCGCACGCCGTGCCGAGACCGATGGCGATATAACAACTGATGGCAACCCAGTGCGGCACACTGAATTCACCCTGCAGGTAGCCGGTTGAATAGAGCAGTACTGCAATGATGCCCATGGTCTTCTGCGCATCATTGAGACCATGGCTAAGCGAATAAGCAGCCGACGAAATCAGGTGCAGCACTTTCATGCCGCGCTCCGCCCGACTTGCCGTCGCGTTGCGCAGCACCCAGGAACTGATCAGCATCACCAGCATGGCCAGCGCCATGCCCAGCATCGGCGACAGAAAGATAAAGATGATGGTTTTGTTCAAGCCGGCCCATTGCACGGCGTCAATGCCATTGGCGGCCACGCCGGCGCCAATGATGCCACCCACGAGCGCGTGCGATGACGAGGAAGGAATACCCTTCACCCACGTCAGCACATTCCAGAACATGGCGCCGCCAAGCGCGCCGAAGACCACAGCCGGGGTGACCAGATCCTTGTCGATAAGCCCCTTGCCAATGGTGTCCGCTACCTTGTGCAGCGCCGGAAAGTGGAGTGTCAGGAAATAGGCAGCAAAGTTGAAACAGGCCGCAAACATGATGGCATGAAACGGTTTCAGCAATTTGGTCGCGACGATGGTGGCTATCGAGTTGGCAGCATCGTGCAAGCCGTTCAGGAAATCGAACAGCAAGGCCAGAATGATCAGGCCAACGAGAAGGGGGAACGCAATTTCCATGAGTGACTGCCGGCTCAGGCGTGATCGATGACGAGGCCGTCAATCTGGTTGGCGACATCCTCACACCGGTCGCAGACTTTCTCGAGGTGACGGTAGATTTCGTTCACCACCACAAACTGGGTTGGATTGGTCTTGCCATGATTGATGAAGGCATTGCGTGAGCCGCGGAAGTTGAGCTTGTCTGCTTCGTCTTCCAGTTCAACGAGCCGGTTGGTGAAATTGTGCAGCTGTTTGGCGTTATCGGTAATGTTGCGCAACAGTGGCAGCGCCTGGTCGATGAGCATGGCGGCTTCGCCGATGATCTCTACCATGCCCACCATTTCGGGGGTGAATTCAGTGACGTCATACAACTCCACTACACCGGCGGTGAAATGCATCTGGTCCACGGCGTCGTCCATGGCATTGATCAGGGCAGTGATGGCGCCGCGATCAAAAGGGGTAAGAAAGATGCGGCGGACGTCCTGCAGGACTTCGCGGATGATTTCATCGGCCTTGTGTTCTTCGGCTTCGATGGTCTTGATGTGGATGGCCATGTCGGGACCACCATGAACAAGTTGAGCCAGTGCCCTGGAGCTGGCAACGAGGGTCTTGGAGTGTGCTTCGAATTGATTGAAAAAATTGCCCGTGCGGGGCAGCAGCTTCTGAAACCAGGCAAACATGATTCTTACTCTAACAGGTGGGGCGAACCGGCTTCTTATTATACGAGCCGGCTCCCATTTTAGCGGTAAGACTGTTGAGGGGTACGCCTATTTCAAGGCTGCGACGATGCTGTCGCTGCGTCCGGGCACTAACCTTTCTTTTGCCCGCTACCATTGCCCGCGACTATTGCCCGCTACCGCTCCCCGCCAGGCAGGTGCTACCCGCGGTGCCGCATTACCTTGCCTTCCACCATGAACAGCACGTCCTCGGCGATGTTGGTGCTGAGGTCGGCAATGCGTTCCATGTGGCGCGAGCACGAC
>JAZKEH010000227.1:2933-10745 GCA_040387155.1 Pseudomonadota bacterium
AGTCGAATGGCCCTGGTAACAGCGATCTGGATCGAGCACGACAGCAGGTTCAGGGCCACTTCGGTACGTTTGACGTCTTCAAGGATGATGCGTTGCACTTCCTTGTACATCATGGCGTTGATCTCATCGACACGCTTGTCCATCTTGATGACATTGCGGGCCATGTCGACGTCGAGTGCAACCAGTGAGTCCAGCGACTTGCGGACCATCGTTCTTACCAGGTCGGGCAGTTCATTGACGAACTCGGGGAAGATCGGCACTGGCTGCAGATGGGCGAGGTCGAGTGCGCGCTTGGCGATATTCTTGGCGAAGTCGCCCATGCGCTCCAGGTCATTGTCCACTTTCAGCACAGCAACGATGAAGCGCAGGTCGACTGCCACTGGCTGATGCAGCGCCAGCATCTTCAGGCACTCTTCCTCAATGAAGACTTCCTTCTCGTTGATTTCGATTTCGATATTCAGCACGCGATCAGCCAGCGTCGTCTCACGATTGTGCAACGCGAGTATCGCAAAGTTGATGGCGCTCTCCACCAGATTGCCCAGCTGCAGCAATTCCTTTTTGAGAGCTTCGAGATCACGTTGTAAATGCAAGGACATAAATTTTCAGCCTGTTATACGCAGAACGTGCGCGAACAAAACACCTTAACCAAAACGGCCGGTCACGTATTCTTCCGTCCGCTTCTTCTCGGGCCGCGTGAAGATCTGGTCAGTTTCGCCGAACTCCACCAGATTGCCCATTTCCATGAAGGCAGTGTAATCCGAAACGCGGGCAGCCTGCTGCATGTTATGGGTAACAATGACGATCGTGTAGCGTGACTGCAGTTCAAACAACAAGTCTTCAATATGGGCTGTTGAAATCGGATCAAGAGCCGAGCAGGGTTCGTCCATCAGCAAGACCTGCGGTTCCATCGCCAGCGCGCGGGCGATGCACAGGCGCTGTTGTTGGCCGCCGGACAGATTCAACGCCGATTCATGCAGACGATCCTTCACTTCTTCCCACAGCGCCGCCTGCTGCAGGGAGCGCTCAACCAGCTCACCCATCGAACCGGTGTAGCCATTGATGCTCGGTCCCCATGAGATGTTGTTGTAGATGGTTTTCGGAAAAGGATTGGGTTTCTGGAACACCATGCCGATGCGGCGACGCACTTCCACCGGATCGACGTCGTTGCCATACAGGTTCTGGTTGGCGAACAGGATCTGGCCTTCGATAGTGACACCATCGACGAAGTCGTTCATGCGGTTGAGCGAACGCAGCAGCGTGCTCTTGCCGCAACCGGAAGGTCCGATGATCGACGTAATGCGGTTGCGCCAGATCGTGCACGAGACTTTCTTCACAGCCGGCTTGCCGGAATACAGCACGCTGACTTCCTGCAGCTCAATTACTGCTTCCGACGTTTTCTTCTTTTCCGCCGTGGCTTCGGCAGTGTTGACAGAGGCCATTACTTCAATCTCTTTTCAGTTTTGTTGCGAATATAGATGGCGGTCGCGTTCATCAACAGCAGCACTGCCAACAGTACGAGGATGCCGGCCGCGGCCAGTTCCTGGAATTCAGCCTGCGGACGTCGCACCCAGTCGTAAATCTGTATCGGCAGCGCCGTGAAGGCATCCATCGGGCCCGTGGGCAAAAAGGCGATGAAGGACACAGCGCCGATCATGATCAAGGGTGCGGTTTCACCAATGGCGCGTGACAGCGCGAGGATCACGCCGGTCATGATGCCAGGGAAGGCGGAAGGCAGGACATGCGCCCAGGTCGTCTGCCAGCGGGTGGCGCCGAGCGACAGCGCGGCATAGCGAATGCTCATCGGCACCGTGCGAATCGCTTCGCGGCTTGCAATGATGATGACGGGCAGGATCAGCAGGCTCATCGTCAGCGCACCGGAAATCAGGCTGCGCTCAAGCGCGAAGAAGCGCACGAAGATGGCAAGACCGAGGATGCCGTACACGATTGATGGCACGCCAGCGAGGTTGGCGATATTCACTTCGATCAAACGCGAGAGTCGGCCGCGTTTGGAGAACTCTTCCAGATAAAGCGCCGCCGAAACGCCGACCGGCAGCGCGATGATGGCGATCATGATAATCATCCACAAGGTGCCAACCAGGGCCGACTTGATGCCAGCACGCTCAGGCAAACGCGATGGGAAGCTCGATATGAATTGCCAGTCGAGCCAGCCCAGCCCATCCATGGTCACGCGCACCAGCAATACGCCCAGCAAGAATACGCTGGACCAGGTGACGACGGCACACAGCAACGCGAACAAGCGCGACTTGCGATGGCGGTTAGCCAGATTTTTCTGGTCGTTGTCGCTGACAAAGGCCATCAGTCGTACACCTCGCGGAAGCGGCCGAGGATCCACTGCGAAATGATGTTGATCAGCAGCGTGATGAAAAACAGCATGGTCGCCACCGCGAACAACGTTTGATAAGCGATGCCGCCGGAAGGCGTATCACCCAGGCTGACCTGCACAATGTAGGCGGTCATGGTCTGGATGCTTTCCAGCAAGGTGAAGTCCAGGTTCGGTGTTTGGCCGGAAGCCAGCGTAACTGCCATGGTTTCACCGATGGCACGCGAAATGGCGAGCAGGAAGGAGGCCATCACGCCTGAAAGGCCCGCGGGCACAACAATGCGCGTAGTTACTTCATACGATGTTGCGCCAACTGCGTATGCCGCTTGTCGCAAGCTGATCGGCACGGCACGCAACGCGTTGTCACTCATCGTCGCAATGGTCGGCAGAATCATGATGCCCACCACGATGGCGCCGCTGAGCGCATTGAACACCTGGATGTCGGGAATGAAATTGCGCAGCAGTGGCGTGACAAACGTCAGCGCGAAATAGCCATAAACAACCGTAGGAATACCTGCCAGCAGTTCCAGCACCGGCTTGACCCAGGCGCGGATGCGATCGGAGGCGTATTCACTGAGATAGATGGCGCTGGCGAGGCCGAGCGGGATTGCGATGACAGCGGCACCGACGGTAATCAACATGGTGCCCCACAACAGTGGCAGCACGCCGTAGGAGCTCGGCTTCAGGATTGGTACCCAGCGGGTTCCAAAGAAAAATTCGATGGGACTGACGTTGCGGAAAAATTCAAGCGACTCAACCACCAGCAGCACGACAATGGCTATCGTCGTGAAGAGGGAAAGCGCGGTGCACAGACGCAACCAGAATTTTATCGTCGCTTCGCCCCAGCGGGTTCCGCCTTTGTGAATGCTGAAATTCAGGCCTGTCTGGGGGGTTGGGTCGGACATGCATTTCCTGATGGTTTTTCAAACAACAGCCGGGGCAAGAGGCTTGTCCCGGCTGCTTTGGTGTTGCGGCGATACTATCGCAAAACTGTACTCAAAGGCTGATCAAGAACGGGTTAAAAACTGGTTCAGAAATTGGCGAAAGCAGCCTTGTCAGCGGCATACATCTCAGCCGGCAGTGCCACATAGCCAACATCGGCCGCGATGGCCGGAACAGTGTCCAGATAGAACTCGATAAAGGCTCTTACTTCAGGGCGCGCCGCGCTGGCCTTGCTGACATAAATGTAGAGCGGACGTGACAGCGGCGCGTAGGTGCCATCAGCAATAGTGGCGACAGTCGGTGCAATCGGACCCTTGCCACCATCGATCGGCACCAGTTTCAGTTTGTCGGCACTGGCTTCGTAATAAGCGAAGCCGAAGAAGCCCAGTGCACCTTCGTCACCGCTCACACCCTGTACCAGGATGTTGTCATCTTCACTGGCGGTGTAATCAGGACGGGCCGAGCCAGTGGCGCCAACAACCGTTTCAGTAAAGTAGTCAAACGTGCCGGAATCGGTGCCTGGGCCGTACAGACGCAACGGCACATCCGGCCATTCGGCGCGTACATCATTCCAGCTGTCCACAGTGCTGCCGGGTTCCCACATAAGTTTCAGTTCGGCGATGGTCAGGTGGTCAACAAAGGTGTTGTTGGGGTTCACGACAATGGACAGGCCGTCATAGGCCACTTCGATCTCCAGGAATTCGATGCCGGCTGCTTTACCCTTCTCGGCTTCTTCTGCCTTGACCGGACGCGACGCATTGTTGATATCGGTTTCACCGGACATGAACTTGTTGAAACCGCCGCCAGTGCCGGACGAGCCAACGGTTACCCGTACGGCCGTCGATACGGTCTGGAATTCTTCCGCGATGGCTTCAGTAATGGGCAGCACAGTGCTGGAACCGTCGGCGCGCACAGCGCCAGTCAACGGCGCGGTGTCACCAGAGGCAGCAGCGGGGGTGCCGGCTTCAGGGGTGCTGGAATCCGAGCAGGCGCCGAGCGCCAGGGCCAGCAGGATTGGCGAGAGCGAGGAAACAATGAGTTTGGGCTGAAAGGACATCGGGCAGGGCTCCGGCAGGAAGGGAATCAAAGGACTGCGGGCATTGTGAAGATTCTTTATTAAGACAAAATAAAGATATCCGGAGTATTACCGGCGCATGTTAAGACTTTGCGGTGGGCTCCGCCCCGACCTGTGTTTCGGCCAGCGGCATGCGGAAAGTAAAGGTCGAGCCACGGCCCAGCTGGCTCTGCACGCCCACCGATCCCTGATGGCGTTCTGCAATGTTGCGGACGATGGACAGGCCCAGACCCGTGCCGCCCAGGCTCTGTGAGCGCGCCTTGTCGACCCGGTAGAAGCGCTCGAATACCCGCTCCTGATACTGCGGGCTGATACCGATGCCGCTGTCTTCCACTTCCAGCACCACATCCAGCAGGTCGCGGCGCAGCCGGACCTGGATGCTGCCGCCTTCCGGCGTGTACTTGATGGCATTGTCGATCAGGTTGTTGGCCAGTTGGCTCAGGTTCTGGCGATCGCCATAGACCTCGAGGATGTCCGGGCAAGGTTCCAGCGACAGGCGATGGAACTTGGCTTCCACCGCGCTGGCAGCGGCCTTCACTTCGCGCCGGACCAGATCATAGAAGTTGATGCGGGTGAAATCGCCCAGGCCCTGGTCGGACTCCAGTCGCGAGATCGTCATCAAATCCGTGATCAGATTGGACAGGCGCATGCTCTGCGCATGGATTCGCTCCATGTACTGCACGAGCATGGCCTTTTCAACATCGGGATCACCCACCATCGTTTCGGCAAGGCCGCGGATGGCAGTGATTGGAGTCTTCAGTTCGTGCGACGCATTCGCAACAAAGTCGGTGCGGATGCGCTCGAGGTGTTTCAGTTCGGTGACGTCATGCAATACCAAAACGGCGCCAATGGGCTCACCCTGGTCGTCTGACAACGAGGCCACATAAATGTCGATGACCAGTTGTTCGCTCAGCTTCGGATAATCAATGCGCGCCTTGATAACCGTGCGATGACGAATCGCATCATCAATGGCCAAAGTAATTTTCTGGTTGCGGATTTCCTGCCACACCGGCTTGCCCACGATGTTCTCGCGCGTGAGACCCAGCAGCAACGAGGCCGCATCGTTGATATGGATGATGTTCTGCTTCTGGTCGACGTCAACGACACCTTCCACCATGCCGGCAAAGATCGTGGCGAGTCGATTGCGGTCTGCAGTCAGCAGCGATACGCGACGGGCGGAGGTGCGCGCCATCAGGTTGACGGCATCGGCCAGGCGCTTTACCCCGGGGGTGTGTTGTTCCGGCACGCGACGCTCAAAGTCACCCTGGGCGATTGCTTCGCTGGCCTGCGTCAGATGCTCCATGGACGTATGCCGCCGCCACGCCAATACGGCAGCAGCCACAAAAGCAAACGGCAGCAATATCCAACTTGCACCAAACGGCACGGCCACTGCCGCGAAGGCAAAATGGAGGAAGGTGGTACGCCAAAAATAGGAGGATTTAAGCGGGCTCACGCCTGGGGGATGTCCTGTCTCAGATATCCGCCATTCTATAGCCAACACCACGGATTGTTTCTATCGGTGGTGGTTCCACTTCCAGCTTCTTGCGAATGCCGCGCACGTGCACATCGATGTTGCGGTCAACTACAACTACGTCGTCGCCGAGGGCGTGATTCAGCAATTGCTCGCGCGTGAACACGCGACCCGGATGACTGGCCAGATACTGCAGGATGCGAAACTCGGTCGCCGTCAGCTTGATCTCGCGATCGCCATAGGTAACGCGATACTTCACGGCATCAATGGTGAGTTCGCCGAGCGTAATCTTTTCCTGCGGCGCCTGGGTTTCCAGCAACACACCACGTCGCAGCACTGCTTTGACACGGGCTACCAGTTCTTTCGGGCTGAAGGGTTTGCTGATGTAGTCGTCGGCACCCACACCCAGTCCGAGCACGATGTCGCTCTCTTCGCCCTTGGCGGTGACCATGATGATCAAGGTGTTCTGGGTTTCGGGAAATTTCTTGATGGCGGTGCAAACCTCAACACCGTCCATGCCCGGCAACATCAGATCGAGCAACACAAGATCGGGCTGTTCGCGTTTGACCAGATTAAGACCGACCATGCCATCGGTAGCGCTGAGAATTTCGAATCCTTCGCGGCGGAGGTTGTAGCTCAAAACCTCGAGAATGTCGGGTTCGTCTTCAATAATTACTATCTTGCGTTTGCTCACGCGGAGATCTCCAGCTGAGGCGTTATTTATCTTAATAAAGACTAACACCCCCCAGTTAAGAAACTGTAAAGGGCAGGCGCAGATTGGAATAAAGAGCAATTGAGGCAGCGACTTGCATGCTTGCTACTGCTGGGTGAGGAACGCGCACACTCTATCAGCATGGCTGCCACACCGAACAGTGCGGTTTGGAAGTGGTTGATCTCATTGAGAAAGAAACGTGAATTCGTAGTGACCTGCCGTTGACCTGTTGTTGATTCACACGCTAGAACTCCACGTTGGTTCTGCGCTTACGAAACATTTTTACAAACAGGCCACAAGAACGTCAGGGAAACGACGTCAGTAAATACAGAAAGGGGGAGGCAGTCATCGTTGCACCGTGTTGATCAATCAACATCAATAAATAAATATCACAGGGGAATTTCAATAATGAAGACAGAACAAAGAAAGACGTTCCGGCAAAAATCACTGTTCACCGCCATCACCACTATTACCGCGCTGGCCTGCCTGCCGGGCATCGCGCTGGCCCAGGCCCAGACCGCTCCACCCCAACAACTGGAAGAAATCCGCGTTACCGGTTCGCGTATCCGCATGACATCAGGCATGGAAATGCCGGTACCCGTAACCTCGGTCACCACTGAAGAACTGTTCCAGCAGGAACCAGGCAGCACGATCTCGCAGCAGCTTGATGGCTTGCCGCAGTTTTTCAACAACGGCTCACCGCAGCGTGGTGACGGCGGCAACCCGTCAGTAGGTTCCGGCGGTCCTGGCGCGTTGAACATCCGTAACCTCAACAGCGTGTCCACCGGTGCCGGTATCTCACGCACACTCACATTGCTTGATGGCGCACGCGTAGTGCCGACTGACAAACGCGGCACCGTCAACGTAGACATGTTCCCCACGGCCTTGATGCGCAGTGTGGATGTCGTAACGGGTGGCGCTTCGGCGGCCTATGGCGCTGATGCGATTGGGGGTGTCGTCAACTTCGTGCTCGATCGCGAATTCGAAGGCCTGAAGATCAGCGGCGGCACCGGCATGCACGACTACGACAACACCGGCAAACAGTACGAACTGTCCGTCGCCGGCGGCACCAGTTTCTTTGACGACCGCCTGCACCTGATCGGCTCGCTGGAAGGACGCCACATCGACGAGATCCAGCCTGACCAGGAACGTTGGGACAGCCTGCAGAACATGTTTGGCTATGTGACCAACCCCGCCTGGCTGGCAGCCCGCTGTACCATCAACGTGTACTGTGCCGCGGGTCCACAGCAGTTGACCCTGCCGAACGTGAC
>JAZKEH010000228.1:0-281 GCA_040387155.1 Pseudomonadota bacterium
TCTGCTCACTGCCGCCATGGCGACGCTCATCTTCAGTGAAGCAACGCTGGCCGATGAGAAGCTGGATAACGACATTGAGCTGGCCGCTGCCAACTCGCACGTGTTCAAGACATGGTTGCAGGCTGACAACATCCAGGTGGAAGTGAAAGACGGTGCCGCCACGCTGTCAGGCGAAGTTGCCGAAGTCTTTCACAAGGCCCTGGCGGAACAGACTGTAGCTAGTCTGCCCGGTGTCGAAAGCGTCGCTAACCAACTGGTGATAGCAGGCATTGCTGAAGAGG
>JAZKEH010000228.1:291-3405 GCA_040387155.1 Pseudomonadota bacterium
TACCGAAACTTCTGATCAATGGCTGGAGTCACAGGTCACGACAGCGCTGTTCTTCCATAACAATGTGAGCAGGTCGACTGAAGTGACTGCCAGCAATGGCACCATCATGCTGAGTGGCTCTGCCAACAGCCAGGCCGAAAAGGAATTGACGACTGAATATGCTGCTGATGTGGAAGGCGTGAAAGAGGTCAAGAACCGCATGCTGGTGCTTGCCACACCGAAGAATCCCAGAACGCTCGGTGACAAGATTGACGACACGTCGATCACTGCCGCCGTCAAAATGATCCTGCTCAGTCACCGCTCGACCAGCGCATTGCGCACCAAGGTCGATACCCGTGATGGTGTCGTCAACCTGACCGGTGAGGCGAAGAACGATGCCGAGATCAGTCTGGTCAGCAAACTGGTCAGCGATGCCAACGGCGTTAGTCGGGTCAATAATGCGATGACGGTTAAACGAGTTAACTGAATTTCCCTGAACATGACGTCCCTGTTGCCGACCACGCGCTGCCTTGCAGCACCTGGTCGGTTTTTTTTGGGGAGTATTTGGAGAATCAGGCAGCGTAAGCAGCCTCACCGGGACCATGATGCGCGCTGACCTTGCGCAGCATGTCGATCATCTGCTCAGGCTTGACGGCGCCTTTTTCCTGGCCTTTGCGGTCGGCCGATTTGGTAAACGCCACAGCGTCACCCAATGACACGATGCCGCACAGCGCACCGCTGTCATCCGTCACCAGAATGCGACGCACGCTGTGCTGTTCCATTTTTTCCACGCACATCTCAATCGACTCCTGCGGACTGCAGCAGGTAAGCCGCTGTCCCTGGATGACGGTAGATGCCGGGATATTCCACAACGGTTCGTGATTCAACATGGCAGCCATTGCGATATCGCGATCGGTGATGATGCCGAGTGGCTGGTTGTCGCCTTCGACGACCGGAATGGCGCCGCAGTTCTGGTCCCACATCATGCGGGCAATGGCGTCGAGTGAGGTATTGGAATAGGCGCTTTTAACGGGGGTGGTCATTGCTTCATTTACATTCATGACGGGCTCCAGAGGGATAGAAGAAGTAGGTGGACGGACAAGGCAACGCGCGCGCAACCAGGTGGCTGACCTTGCAAAGAGAAGCATGCAGCGGCCGACTTGAACATCGGGGATATCCCGCAATTCGTCCCGGGTAATCGGGTCAAGCCCGTTGGCTTGCATTTGCCGGCGTCAGGCTTATTGTGGCTGCACTCGCAAACAGGAGATTCAGCAATGGCGTGCCGCATCGAGAAAGACACCATGGGCGAAGTGGAAGTGCCCGCGCACAAATACTGGGGCGCCCAGACCGAACGCTCGCGCAACAATTTCCGCATCGGGCCGGAAGGCAGCATGCCGCGCGAGATCATTCATGCGTTCGCCTACCTGAAGAAGGCAGCAGCGCAGGCCAACCACGAATTGGGTGTGTTACCGGAAGACAAACTGAAACTGATTGAAAAGGTATGCGGCGAGATTCTGTGCGGTGAACTCGATGACCAGTTTCCGCTCGTCATCTGGCAAACCGGCTCGGGTACCCAGAGCAACATGAACGTCAACGAGGTGATTGCCTATCGCGCCCACGTGTCGCAGGGTGGCAAGCTGACGGATGACAAGAAAATCCTGCATCCGAATGACGACGTCAACAAATCGCAGTCGTCGAACGATACCTTTCCGACGGCGATGCACATTGCGGCCTACAAGCTGGTGGCCGACGTTACGCTGCCAGGCCTTTGCAAGTTGCGTAACACGCTGGCGGAGAAGTCCACCCAGTTCCAGGGTGTTGTCAAAACCGGCCGTACCCATTTCATGGACGCCACACCGCTGACGCTGGGCCAGGAATTCTCCGGCTACGTGCAACAGCTCGATAACTGCGTGCGCGCGCTGCGCAATGCGCTGGAAGCGGTTGCCGAGATTGCACTCGGTGGCACGGCCGTTGGCACGGGTCTCAATGCACCGAAGGGCTATGCGGTGTTGGTAGCGCAGAAGATTGCTGCCTTGACCAAGCTGCCATTCGTTACCGCTCCCAACAAGTTCGAAGCGCTGGCGGCGCACGATGCCATGGTGGAGTTGTCGGGTGCGCTCAAACGCACGGCAGTGTCGCTGATGAAGATCGGCAACGATATTCGCATGCTGAGTTCGGGGCCACGCTCCGGCATTGGCGAATTAATCATCCCGGACAACGAGCCAGGTTCGTCGATCATGCCTGGCAAGGTGAATCCGACCCAGCCGGAAGCGCTGACCATGGTGTGCGCGCAGGTGATGGGTAACGATGTGACCGTTTCCATCGCCGGGGCGAGTGGGCACTTTGAGCTCAACGTGTTCAAGCCGGTTATCGCTGCCAATGTGCTGCAGTCAGCGCGACTGCTTGGCGACGCTTGCGTGTCCTTCAACGACAACTGTGCTGTGGGTATCGAACCCAACCTGGCGGTCATCAAACGCCACATGGAAAACTCGTTGATGCTGGTGACCGCACTCAACCCCCATATCGGCTACGAGAACGCCGCCAAGATCGCCAAGAAGGCGCATCAGGAACACAAGACACTGCGGGAAGCGGCCATTGAGCTGAACCTGGTTACGGCAGTGCAATTTGACGAGTGGGTGAAGCCGGAAAACATGGTGTAAGCGTCGCGCAGCCCGTCGTCAGTGCGGGCGGGCACAGACATTGCATTCTCTCTACGGGATCAGCAACAGATTCACCGATTCTTAACAGGAGAGACATGATGAAAATCGAAAAATACGGTTCGGCGCACTGGAGCGGCACCATCAAGGAAGGCAAGGGAACCATCTCCACCGAGAGTGGCGCGCTAAAGGAACAGCCCTACGGTTTCAGCATCCGTTTCGAAGGCGTGCAGGGCAGCAATCCGGAAGAGTTGATCGGTGCGGCGCATGCCAGCTGCTTCACGATGGCTTTGTCGAAAATCCTCGGCGATGCCGGTTATACGGCCGATTCACTCGATACCAAGGCACGCGTGACGCTCGAGAATGACAACGGTGGCTTTGCGATAACCGCTGTGCATCTGTCGCTGCGTGGCAAGGTGCCGGGTGCCAGTTCATCCACCTTCACCGACCTCGCACTGAAGGCCAAGAGCGGCTGTCC
>JAZKEH010000229.1:0-11608 GCA_040387155.1 Pseudomonadota bacterium
AACCTGAGCCAACGCAGAACCACCGAGACGATCGGAGCCCAGACCCAGATCCACCAATACCAGTGACGTCGGGCCGGCAGTTGTCTGCAGTTGTGGCGTCACCGTCAGGCGTACGTCCTGTACTGGCGCAAATGCAGAGATGATCAGCGACAACGGCGCGGCGACACACTTGCTGCCACCCTTGTCCTGCCACTGCGTTCGCATCGACATTGAATCCTTGCCGACCGGAATCGTGATGCCCAGCTCCGGGCACAGCTCCATGCCTACTGCTTCTACTGTCTTGTACAGATTCCAGTCTTCGCCCGGATAACCGGCGGCTGCCATCCAGTTGGCTGACATGCGGACGTTCGATAACGCGCCAATGCGAACACAGGCAATGTTGGTGATTGCTTCGGCAATCGCCATGCGACCGGAAGCAGGCGCATCCAGCAGGGCCAACGGCGTGCGTTCACCCATCGCCATCGCTTCACCGTGGTAAGAATCGTGCGCCAATGTAGTGACAGCGGCATCCGCGACCGGCACCTGCCACGGCCCGACCATCTGCTCGCGCGCCACCATGCCGGTGATAGAACGATCACCAATCGTGATCAGAAAACTCTTGCTCGCCACCGATGGCAAGCGCAGCACGCGCTCAACTGCGTCAACGATGGCAATGGTACTGGTGTCGAACTGGCGGGACTGTTTGCGCAACACTGCCGCCTTGCGCTGCATCTTCGGCGGTTTGCCGAACAGCACCGACATCGGCAGGTCGATGGGTTTGTTGTCAAAATGACTGTCGCCGAGTGTCAGGTGCATTTCCTCAGTGGCTTCGCCAACCACAGCAAACGGACAGCGTTCGCGTTCACACAAGGCTGCAAACGTTTCGACGTCGGCAGGGGCTACCGCCATCACGTAGCGTTCCTGCGCTTCGTTGCACCAGATTTCCAGCGGTGACAGTCCCGCTTCGGCGCTCGGGATGGAGCGCAAGTCAAAACGTCCACCGCGCTCCCCATCCTTCACCAATTCCGGCAAGGCATTCGACAAGCCACCGGCGCCCACATCGTGAATGAAGCGGATCGGATTGCGGTCGCCCATGGCCCAGCACTGATCGATGACTTCCTGACAGCGTCGTTCCATTTCAGCGTTGTCACGCTGCACTGAAGCAAAATCCAGATTGGCTGAACTGGCACCGGCCGTCATGGACGATGCCGCACCACCACCGAGACCAATCAGCATCGCCGGGCCGCCGAGCACAATCAGTTTGGCGCCGACCGGAATGTCCTTCTTCTGTACATGCGATTCACGGATGTTGCCGTAACCACCGGCAATCATGATTGGCTTGTGGTAGCCACGAATTTCGCTGACGCCGGCCTGCTGCGATGCCGGTTCAGGGGTTTGCATTTCGAACGTGCGGAAATAGCCGCACAGATTGGGACGCCCGTATTCATTGTTGAACGCCGCGCCGCCGAGCGGCCCCTCGATCATGATCGTGAACGCCGAAGCAAAATGTTCAGGTTTGCCGAAGTCGGTTTCCCATGGCTGTACGAAGCCCGGAATTTTCAGATTGGATACCGTAAAGCCGGTAAGCCCGGCTTTCGGTTTGCTGCCGATGCCGGTAGCGCCCTCATCGCGGATCTCGCCGCCCGCGCCGGTTGAAGCACCCGGGAACGGGGCAATGGCGGTCGGATGGTTGTGCGTCTCTACTTTCGCCAGAATGTGAATCGGCTCAGCGTGATAGCTATAGGTATGGTCAAGCGGATCAGGAAAGAAACGGCCCGCATTGAAACCAGTGAATACCGCAGCGTTGTCCTTATAGGCAGAAAGAATGCCGTTGCTGTTGGCTTTGTAGGTATTGCGGATCATGCCGAACAACGAGTGGCTTTGTTCCTTGCCATCAACCGTCCACGACGCATTGAAGATCTTGTGGCGACAATGTTCTGAATTTGCCTGTGCAAACATCATCAGTTCAACGTCAATCGGGTTGCGTCCCAGTTCGCCGAAAGCCTGTACCAGGTAATCGATCTCGTCGTCGGCCAGGGCGAGGCCGAGTTCACGGTTGGCATCCACCAGTGCCTGACGACCACCCTGCAGCAAGGACACGCTGGTCATGGATTTGGGGGCGGTGTCGCTGAACAGGACAGCAGCTTCATCAATTGAACGCATAACGACCTGGGTCATGCGGTCATGCAGGGCTGGCAGCAGTACCTGGACGTCCGCTTCCGAGACGCCTTCAATGGCATACAAAATACCGCGTTCCAGTCGTGTTATCTCAATCAGGCCACAGTTGTGGGCGATATCAGTAGCCTTACTCGACCATGGCGAAATGGTACCCGGCCGGGGAACTGTCAGAAGCTCCACAATGGTGCCAGCCTTGGCGGCCGGGTTTTGGTTGGGTTGGGTAGGCCCATAGCGCAGCAAACGATCGAGCAACTGCCGCCTGTTACTGTCGAGCCCAGCGCGTGCATCGACGAAGTGGACGAAGCTGGCCTGGACGGCGGTTACTGCCGGACAGAGTTGTTGCAGGTTACGCAGCAGTTTTGCGCGGGAAAAAGCGGAAAGCGCCGCAGCGCCGGGCAGTGTCAACATCGTTCAATTCAGCCTGAAAGATCCGGGGGTGGTGCGAAGAGGCCGCCATTCTACCAGCTTGAACCTGCCCGTTTGGCAGCCAGACACAGGCCAATTTCCAGAACAGGGCCAGAATTTGTGCCACTGCGCCCGGGCAGGTATCGCCTCCTTTTGGTGCGACTCAATGTGAATGAGCACCAATAAATCGCACTCCTGCCACCCATAACGCGCCAGAGTGAGGCACAAGTCGCCTGATCCAAGTGCTTTCGTCGCAATATCAATAACTTACGAAGTTGGCCCACCCCTTGCTATTCCCTCGGCAGGAAGAGTTTTTTCCTAGTCCCACACATTAATCACCAGGAGAAATTGAATGAAAAAGCTTCTTATCGCTAGCGCCATCACTGCAGCGTCTCTGCTCGCTTCCACCTCGAGCTTCGCGCAGTTGACCGGTAGCGCGACGATTACGAACAACTACCTGTGGCGTGGTCTGACCCAGAGCATGAACGAAGCTGCCATCCAGGGCGGCGTCAAATACGCCGGTGCCAGCGGTGCCTATGTTGGTACCTGGGTTTCCAACGTTGAGTACGATCCAGGTGATGCTTACTCCTACGAAAACGACCTCTACTTCGGCTTCACCGGCGCACTCGGCGAAGGCTCCTCCTTCGACGTCGGCTACCTGTACTACAACTACGACGAAAACGCTGGCTTCGACTTCGGTGAAGTTTACGGCACCCTGACCTTCGGCAACCTGGCACTGAAAGCGTTCCTGCTGACCAATGCAGAGCCGGATGAAGTTGCCCTGGGCCGTCCTGACTGGGATTTCGAAGCTTTCGGCACCTACTACGTTTCCGGTGACTACAGCATCCCTATGGCCAGCGGCGCCGTGATCGGCCTGCACGCAGGTTTCCATGACGGTGATTTCGCCGAGGCTTTCAACGGCGTAACCGACTCCTACTTTGACTACAACGTCAGCATTGCCAAAGACGGCTTCATGGGCATGGTCAGCATGACCACCCTGGGCAGCGACGACGATACCGACGGTGTTGAGGATTACGCCAGCATGCCGGCGCGTGACAACGACGAAATCAAATTCGTAGTTGGTTACACGATGAACTTCGAACTGTAAGACTTCTGTAGTACGTTGCAGCAAGTTCCCCTCTTCGCTGCAATTTTCTTGGGCCGGTATACGAAAGTGTACCGGCCTTTTTTTTGAATGGGATTTGGTGAGTTCAACTGGAGATGGGCGCAGTTCCTGTGAGGCGGCTCCGAACGCCGCAGGCGCTTTTTCTTTCGCGTATGAACAGATTAACGCGGGCCACACCAGTCAGTTTTATTGGCGAGCCACAGCTGCGGAATATCTCGCGTTGCTCCGGACGGCCAGCGCTCAGATTTTCTCGATCACCAGTGTCAGTTCACCGACCCTGAACCCGAACTTGCTCAACGTGGTGCGATTGAGCAGATGGTTCTGATCTATCAGGTAGAGCCAGTCATCGAGGGAAACTTCAATACTGCCGTCGCGCCACGGCACATCGAGACGGTATTGCCACGAGAACACGGCGCCGGCTGACTCGCCACCAGCCTCACCCACGACATCACCAGCAGTACCGCGATAGTTGCCGTTGCCGAGATGCTGCAGCGTCCAGGTACGATCCTCTTCAGCACCATCGTCGAAAGTGAAATGCTCCACCAGCGTACCGGTGTCGCCTTGCCAACTGCCTTGCAAAGTTGCAGTAAAACGCCGCGTCAGGCGCCCACTGCGATCCTGCAGCATGCCGTAGGCACGCAGATCGCCGTCGAAGAACTGGCGTAAATCCAGCGCAGGAGTGGTGTTGGCATAATCCTGCACGTCGATGGCACTGCAACCACTCAACAGCAAGGCGCAAGCAATCAGTAGTTTTTTCATTTGTTGTCTCCCAACAATTGTTTACGGAACACGGGGTTGCTGGTGCCTTCTCCCAGCCAGATACCCGCGAGGGCGGTTACGAACGCTTCGTCGTCAAAGCTGGCAATGACCTTATCGTTGTGGACCAGCATCGCCGGGCCTGCGGCGGGCACCTCTAATCGCAGGACGTCACCAGCCATCACTTCCGGGATGGCAGCGGCCAGGCTGTTGCGCCACGCTGGCGGAGCCCTTAGCTGCTGACGGCTCCACTGATCCAGCGTCGTGTCGACGATCCGGCTCGCGCGGATAGAGCGGTAGTAGCGCAGAGTCAAACTGAAGGGCTGACCGGGAAAACCAAAATCAGCGACAGGACTCTGCAGTGTTGCGTCGTAAATGTCGTGCCACAGCACACGGAAAGTGGCATTGCCGATTACTGGCCATGTCTCTGCTGCCTGCGCACGCAAGGGAAGCGAATGACATAACGCCAACAAGGTGAGCAATACTGTCGGCAGCCTATGTCGCAGCAAACTACGGCAAAAAAGCCAGTGTCGCAGCGGCAACAACAACGCCCAACTGGCGGCGATCACCAGCAGCGAAACTGCCGGTACCAAACCAAAATCCAGCGCACCGAGTAGAAAGGCAGCTCCGTAACCGGCAATACCGAGCAAGGCACCGCCGACTGCCAGTGCACCCCAGCGCATCTGCTCCAACACCGGTAGCAACGGCAATGTCAGCGCGAACGCCAACCACAGCAGTAGCAGTGAGGCAGGCAACAGACGGGTATCGAAATGCAAAACACCCAGCAGACTCAGCGCCTGATCCATCGCCATGCCAACCAGCGCAAATACCAGCGCCGGCCACAGGCCGTCGATGCCACGGCGTCGCCATAACAACAGCGTTTGCAGCGCGAGCAGCAAAGCGGCCAGCAGTAAGAAGCGGGAACCACCCGGCACCAGCAGCAGCCATTGCAACTTGAACAATGCAAGTGGCAACCAGGGGGAAGCGTGTGCGCGCAGTAAGAAAGTGGGCATGGCCATGGAGGTAATCACTGATTCGATGAGTGCTTATACGCAGCAAAACGCAACTGCGATGACTCAAACGCGCTTGCAAACGCCCGGCAGCAACAACAGCAAGAACATCGGTAAACCAATTGTTACGGCCGATATGGGCGATCCGGGTGTAAACCCGCTATTTTGTTATGCTTTTGTTGCGGATAGAGCACACCCTGCCGGTGTTAGAATCTGCATGTATCGATAGGAACCCTGGATCAGACTCCTTGGTTTTTTGTGAAATTTTCTCAGTGACGGCAGGTTCCATGCAGCAGTTGATCGACGGCGTACATCATTTCCAGAACATAGGGTTCAGGCAGCAAAAAGCGTTGTTTGAACGACTGGCACAAGGCCAGAACCCCGAAGCCTGTTTCATCACCTGTTCGGATTCCCGTATCGACCCCAACCTGATAACCAACGCCACTCCCGGCCAGCTCTTCATCGTGCGCAATCCCGGCAATGTGGTGCCGTGCTATGGAACCGCCAACAACAGTGCGATGGCAGCGGTGGAATTTGCGGTAGCAGTGCTGGAAGTGAAGGACGTTATCGTTTGCGGCCATAACTACTGCGGCGCAATGAAAGGCGTACTTCAGCCCGAATCAATCAAAGAGTTGAAGGTGTTGGCAGACTGGTTGCAGCACTGTGACTCCACTGCAGAGATCATCAAAGACCATTACAGCCATCTGCATGGCGAGGACTTGTTTACCGCAGCAGCGGAAGAAAACGTGCTGGTTCAACTGGAGCACCTACGCTCATTGCCAGTGATTGCCAGCCGGTTGTCCCGCGGCCTCATCAACCTGCATGCATGGATGTACAAGATTGAATCGGGAGAGGTCTTCGTTTATGAAAGCAGCGAGGGGCAGTTCAAACCGCTGACCCAGCCAGCCCAAGGCCTCGCGGCAACATCCAATCCGTAAGTTGCTGTACATCTTCGCGGCTGATTGCTATTGATGCCGGCCGCCAGATCTCCACTCCTGTCAGCCCGCCTCCAAGTCCCCAAATTTGCTGGGGCTACTTGACGCTTTTTTCCCCATTTGCGCTTTAGCAACTCGCTTGCCAGCTTTTGATGCATCCGCTATGGTGCCGTAACTTTTTCGTAACAATTTCCCATCAGCAGGAAACCTCCCCGTGTACACCCCCAACCTACGCCGCGACCTTCCCGCCTCTCTTGTTGTCTTCCTGGTAGCTGTTCCGCTGTCACTTGGTATCGCACTGGCGTCAGATGCGCCGATCATGGCCGGCCTGATTGCTGCGGTTTGCGGCGGCATAGTGACGGGCTTGCTGGCGGGATCACCGTTGCAGGTTTCGGGTCCTGCCGCCGGGTTGACCGTGGTTGTCGCCGGTTTCGTTCAGCAGTTTGGCTGGGAAACGATGTGTTTGATCACGGCCTGCGCCGGGGCGCTGCAGTTTGTACTCGGTTATTTCAAAGTGGCCCGTGGCGCCATGATGATTGCGCCGGCAGTAGTACACGGCATGCTGGCGGGTATCGGTATCACCATTGCCCTTGCCCAGTTGCATGTGGTGTTCGGCGGTACCCCGGCAAGTTCTCCGGTCGCCAACATCATGGCCTTCCCTGCCCGCCTCGCCGACATGAACCTCACCGCAGCAATGCTTGGCGGCCTCACCATTGCGCTGCTGGTGATCTGGAAACGAATCAAGGTTCCGGCACTCAAACCGATACCCGGCCCACTGGTTGCAGTGGCTGCTGCCACCGCCTTGTCCATCGTGATGGACGCCCAGGTCAGTCGCGTTGATCTGCCTGAGTCTTTCACGCTGACTCCGCTTACGGCTCCCACCGAATGGACTGCGTTCGTGATCGCGGTAGTTACCGTTGCCCTGATCGCCAGTATCGAATCGCTGCTGTGCGCCGTTGCGACCGACAAATTGCATACCGGCGGCCGCTCCAATCTCGACAAGGAACTCTCGGCGCAGGGCGCCGGTAACTTCGTCTCCGGCTTGCTCGGCGGTCTGCCGATCACTGGCGTTATCGTGCGCTCATCGGCCAACATCGCCGCCAACGCAGCCACGCGCTGGTCAGCTATTTTCCATGGCATCTGGATCCTGTTGTTCGCCTTGTTCCTTGGCAACGTCATTGAGTCGATACCGCTGGCGGTACTGGCGGGCTTGCTGGTACATACCGGTGTCAATCTGGTGAACCTGCATCACATCCGTGAGCTGCGCAAACACAACGAGTCGTTCATCTACTTTGCCACGGTGCTTGGCGTTGTCGGTATCAACCTGCTGGCCGGTGTGGCCCTGGGTCTCGCCTTGTCGATCTTCTTTGTATTGCGTCGTTTGTCGATGACAGAGATCCGCCGCGAAGAACGCGAAGGCAACTGGCACGTGATCGTCGAAGGCACGCTGACCTTTGCTGCGGTGCCCAAACTGATCGGAGAGCTCGGCAAACTGCCGGCCGCCTCCAACGTCTACATCGATCTGGCGGTGGATTTCATCGACCATGCAGCCTTCGAAGCACTGCATGGCTGGCGCCTGAGCCACGAACGTGGTGGCGGCAAAGTCGACATCGATGAAACCCACGATGAATGGTACAGCGCTGCTGTGTCCGGCACGCCGCGCCAGGACAAGAAGCTGAAACGCCTCGTCATCAACTGATTGCATTCGCGAGATACTCCGATGACCGCTCCCCAATCTCCGCAGAACTCTTCATTGCCAGCGGACTTGCAGGAGTTGCAACAGCGCATCCTGCATGCCACTCACTTGCTGCCGGCACAGGGTCCCATCAACGTTTTCATTCATCACAACACCTTGCATGCATTCGAGCAGCAAGACTTCGACAGCGCCGTACAGCACGGCGCCAAGGTGTTCGGTTGTGAACCCTACCTGCCGGAAGAACGTTTCCGCGAAGAACTCGCACGCGGCCGCATCCGCATTGCTGAACTGCACAAGGTGCTTACCGATGATCTCGGCGACTCTGCCGCCACATCAATAGCCGGCCTTTCTACCCGTCAGGCAGTGCGGGAGGCCTTGCTGCTGCACCCACTGCTGCAAGGCAGCAACCAGGAACTTGACTGGTTCATGGCCGAAAGCAAAGGCCTGCAACACATGCGTGCCGATGTGGCCGATGTACAGAAGCGTCATCTGATTACTGAAACGCGCCAACTGGTCATGCGCCGCTTGCGCGGCATGAATCCCGAGATGGAAGGCAGACCGTGGCTGAATGCGGTAATGGCGCATTTCGATGCGACCAAGGTTGAAGAATGGAAAGAATCGCAGTGGGAAGCCTTCACGCTGCATGCGCTGTGGGAAGTCTGTCAGCGCTGCAGCGTCGTCGTGGCCAGCCGCGCTACTGCGCGCACCGCACAACCAGTTGAGCGCCCTTTACGTCATCGTGATGCCTTGCTGCAAGCCAGCGGCATCGATACCGATCAACTGATCAACAGCCTGCTGATCCCTTACTGCTCAGCATTCCTCGATCAAGGTGTTTCGCATTGCAACCTGCCGGAGGAGGACAAGGGCTTCTATCGCGCCTTCCTCGCCCTGCATGCCAATGGTCAGAGCTGCTCGGCCTGGTGGTTGCAGAATTTTGACAAACTACTGGCATCACGCCGCAGCGGTGAAGTATCAGCACTGCAATCCATCCAGCAATCACTCACAACTCTCGGCATCCAGCCTGAAGAGACTGATGATTACTTCGCCGCCACCCTGCTGGCGTTGCGTGGCTGGGCGGGCATGCTGTGGCACGTGGACCAACGCCCTGACCGCGTTCATCACGCCCCCCCTTCGGGTTCCTTGATCGACTTCCTGGCGGTGCGTTTGCTGCTGGAAGAGCAGGTCGCCATGAGCGCCGCCCGCCACGCGCTCGACTACAAGGACAGCCTTGCCCTCATGCGGACGCTGCTGACTTCCTACACGCCACCGCCAAAGAATGCTTCCACCCGCCAACAAGCCTTCAACCTTTTCCAGTTGGCCCAGATCCTCGGCTGGCTGCCGGAAGACATGGAAGGACTTACCGTTTCAGACTGGCACGATTTGCTGCGGGAAATCGAAAGCTTTGATCACATCCAGCGCCGCCGTGTTTTCCATCTCGCCTACGAATACCGTTTCCGCGCGCAGACACTCGACGCCCTCAATTCCCGCAAGGCCCGCAGCGTCAAGCCGAAGGAACGCCCGCAGTTCCAGGCGGTGTTCTGCATTGATGAGCGCGAAGAGTCCATCCGGCGCCACGTTGAAGAAGTGGCGCCCCGCTCCGAGACCTATGGGGCTGCCGGCTTCTTTGGCGTCGTCATGTATTACCGCAGCGCCGCTGCTGCTGACTTCACTCCGCTGTGTCCAGTTGTGGTCCGACCGGCGCATTGGGTGTCTGAAGTAGTCGACAGCGAATTGCAGGAAGAGGAGCGTCGTCGCAAGGGTCTGCGCCGCAAACTCGGCATGACCTTGCGTAGCTATCATGGCGGCAGTCGTCGCATTGTCAGCGGCGCCTTTCTGTCGGCCACTGTTGGCTTGCTGACCACTATCCCGCTGGTACTGCAGGTGCTGTATCCGCGCCTGACAGCCATGACACGCAGCTTCCTCGGCAGCTTCATTGCACCCCCACCGAAGACGCGTTTGAAACTTGAACGTGCAACCGGCTGCCTGCCCTCTGCCAACGATGCTGACCATGGCTACACGCTCGACGAAATGCTCAACATCGGTGAACGTATCCTGCGTGATCTTGGCCTCATCAACAATTTTGCCCGCCTGGTGCTGATCAACGGCCACGGTTCCACCAGCATGAACAATCCGCATGAATCCGCTCATGATTGCGGCGCCTGCGGTGGCGGTGCTGGCGGACCCAATGCGCGTGCCGTAGCCGAGATACTCAACGATCCGCGTGTGCGTTCCGGTCTCTTCACCCGCGGCATTCCGGTGCCGACCGATACCTGGTTCGTCGGCTGCCTGCACAACACGGCCAATGACAATCTCACCTACTTCGATGCCAACCGTGTACCGGCTACACACACCGATGAATTCGGCGCGGTAAAAGCGGCCATGTCGGAAGCCGTGCAGCGCAATGCGCATGAACGGGCGCGTCGTTTCAGTTCGGCGCCACTCAGCCTCAACAAACTCAGCGCCAAACATCACATGGAAGGTCGCGCCGAAGATATGTCACAGGTACGGCCAGAATGGGGCCACGCCACCAATGCCATCTGCATCGTCGGCCGCCGCGAACGCACCCGTGGGCTGTTCCTCGACCGTCGCTCCTTTCTGGTGTCCTATGACCCAACCCAGGATTTCGACGCCACGCCGAT
Organism: Pseudomonadota bacterium; assembly: GCA_040387155.1. Classification (GTDB taxonomy): domain Bacteria; phylum Pseudomonadota; class Gammaproteobacteria; order Pseudomonadales; family Pseudohongiellaceae; genus CAILUG01. The sequence continues at coordinate 10,725 of JAZKEH010000229.1, forward strand.
ACTTGCGCGTATTCTCGGTGCTGCCGTGCCCGTGTGTTCCGGTATCAACCTCGAGTACTACTTCTCCCACGTCGATTCACCAGGCTGGGGTAGCGGCTCCAAACTGCCGCACAACATCACTGGTCTGATCGGCGTAATGGATGGTGCGATGAGCGATCTGCGCACCGGCCTGCCCTGGCAGATGGTGGAAATCCATGAACCCGTGCGTTTGTTGTTCGTCATTGAAACTACTGAAGTCGCAATGCTGGCCATCATGGCGCAGAACCCGGCGATCGATGTGATGGTGCGCAAGGGTTGGGTGCAGGTAGCGCTGCAGCATCCTGATACCGGCGTGCTTTCGGTGTTCGAGAAGGACGGTTTCGTTCCCTACCGCAGTCCAGCCACACCGTTGCCGGTCGCTCCCACTTCACTCGCCTGGTATGGCGGCTGGCGTGATCGGCTTGAGTTCGCTGAAATCACTGCCGCCCTGCCTTCCTGAGTCCAGTAGACGCCAACAGGTATTCGTATGACCGTATTACAAGTTCTCTCTGGCCTCGGCCTTACCATCGTCGCTGCTCCGTTGGCACTGCTGGGCGTATTCCTTGCCAGCTTCCTGCTGCAGTACAAACTCAGCGAACGTGCCATCAGCCGTCTGGTGCAAACCGCCGTCAATATTGGTCTGGCCGTCGCGGTGCTGTGTGCCGCATTGATGCTGTGGCAAGGGATTGCCCAGCACCCGATTGAACTGGGTGACTGGATCATCACGCCCTACTACCACCTGAAGTTCCAGTTTGTGCTGGACGTGCTGTCGCTGTCCTACGTATTGCTGACGCTGTTGCTTTGCACTGTCATCGCCGGCTTTTCCACCCGCTACCTGCATCGTGAGAGCGGTTACGGCCGCTTCT
>JAZKEH010000230.1:0-1601 GCA_040387155.1 Pseudomonadota bacterium
CAGCCGCCAGACCAAGCTCTACACCGCCTTCTTCCTGATTTACTTCATCTGGGGTTCCACTTACCTGGCGATCCGCTATGCGATCGGCAGCATTCCGCCGTTCCTGATGGCGGGTACGCGTTTCTTTGCCGCTGGCGTATTGATGTTCCTGTTTCTGCGCTGGCGTGGAGTGCCGACGCCGCCTTGGTCGCAGTGGTGGCGGCTGGGGATCGTCGGCGTATTCCTGTTTCTCGGTGGCAATGGGCTGGTCGTATGGGCAGAGCAGTACATTGATTCCGGGTTGGCCGCGTTGTTGGTATCGACCTTGCCGCTGTGGCTGATCGTGCTCGATTGGCTGTGGGCCGCAGGGCCGCCACCCAAGCCACTGGCGCTGATTGGTATTGCGCTGGGCGTCCTCGGCACAGTGGTGTTGATCAAACCTGAGCTGGTGCTGCCCGCGCTCGCGGCTCAGGACAATTACTTGCAGGGCGTTCCCACCGAAGACGCGGACGACAATCTTGCTTCGGGAATTGTCATCTTTGCCTCAGTGTTGTGGGCGATCGGCTCGATATACACAAAGAAATTCACCAAACCCAAATCGATATTCATGTCAGCGGCCTGCCAGATGGTCGGCGGTGGTATTGCCTTGTTGCTGGTTGCGCTGTGGCAGGGCGAGTGGGCGCAATTCGAGCCAGCATCAGTGACGCTGGTGTCGGTAGCAGGTTTCAGCTATCTGCTGTGCTTCGGTTCGATGGTCGCGATCTCAGCCTATGCGTGGCTGTTGCAGAATGCATCGGCCGCTGCGGTTTCAACTTACGCGTTCGTCAATCCGATTGTGGCGTTGCTGCTCGGCTGGCTGATCGCCGATGAACCCATGACTGCCGCGATAATTGCCGGCGCCGGCATCATCCTGGTCGGCGTTGTGCTGGTGATCCGTACCTCATCAAAGTAGGCAATTCAACGCTGTTGGCATGAAGGGCCCTACTGTCATCATTTTTCATTTCGTCTCACGAAATCGACTATTTTTTTCCTACGCAGGCTGACGCATTGTCGTCAAAAAATTTTGGCAATAGCATCGTGATACTGACATGCAGGGATGAGGCTTGATGCGTAAGGATTGCGCTAAAAACTGCTGACTTGGATGTCAGTGCAATACGGAAGGTCCAGGCATGGGCCAGAAGGAACGATCCCGCATCTGTGGGGTCGTACATCACTTAAATTTATTGGAGAAAGTCATGTTGTCAGGAAAATTGCGTTATTTGTTTTTGTCGACTTTGTTGCTGGGTTCCACTCAGGCCCTCGGCCAGGTTGTCGACATCTGTCCGGATGCCGCCAGCAAGAAGAATATTCATTCCGCACTTAAGGCTGCACTGACCACTGCACGCCTGCAGGCGAACGGTGGCTTCAACCTGGATATGTGGGGCACGGTGGTCAATCGTGACGGCGTGGTATGTGCCGTCGCCTACACCGGCAGCAACCGCGGGGACCAATGGCCCGGCAGCCGCGTTATCTCTGCGCAGAAAGCCAACACTGCCAATTCGTTCAGCCTGCCAGGTCTTGCGCTTTCCACAGCCAATCTGTGGGAAGCCACCCAACCGGGCGGCAGCCTTTACGGTTTGCAA
>JAZKEH010000230.1:1642-2120 GCA_040387155.1 Pseudomonadota bacterium
CGCGTACAAAACGCCTTCTGACGCTTTTGGTACCGATCATGATCCGATGACAGGAGAGAAGATCGGTGGCATCAATGTGTTTGGCGGCGGGCTGGCCTTGTACAACGAGAAGGGCAATATCGTGGGTGCCGTTGGCGTCAGTGGTGATTCATCCTGTGCTGACCACAACATTGCATGGCGCGTCCGCAACATTGTGCTGCTCGACTATGTGAAGGCCGGTGTTGCTGCTGACGGTAGCGACCAGATCATCTACACCGGAGGTACCGCGAGCACGGGTGGCTTTGGTCATCCGGACTGCGGCCATGGTGAGAAAGCCATCTCGGCTACGTTGCCGGCGATTCGCGTGGTAGCGCCGAAGTAAGTTGATCTAACGAACGGCAACTGGAGGGGGTGGCGATGCCGCCCCCTTTACCAAAAGGACTCTGCAGTTATTGCTCAGTCTTCCAAATCGAGGCTCGCATCACCCACACCAACTTCG
>JAZKEH010000231.1:0-3642 GCA_040387155.1 Pseudomonadota bacterium
TCCTGCGCGGTCAATTGCCGCTTGAGTTGGCAGTGCGGCCGGCAGTACGCATGGCAGCAACTGGTGAACCGGAGCTCGATGCCAATGGCAATACACAGGGTTTTATCGGTGCACAGGTGGAACTGCCAGTGTTGCCCGAGTCAATGAATCGCAGTGTGCGTTACAACCCGCTGGCTGCCATACCGCAGGCCTTGAGCGAGACCTGGGACAACAGTGTGTTCGTGTTGGTGTCCATGAAGAAAATGCTCATCGGCCTTATCTCGCTGAAGAATCTCAGCGGCCCTATCACGATTGCCCAGGTTGCCGGCGAAACGGCCAGTATTGGTTTCGAGTATTACATCGGCTTTCTGGCAGTGCTCAGCGTAAGCCTTGGTGTATTCAACTTGCTGCCAATTCCGGTATTGGATGGCGGCCATCTTTTTTATTACGGCATGGAAGCGATATTGCGCCGGCCAGTGCCGCGCCGTGTCCAGGAATGGGGATTGCAGGTGGGTCTGATGCTGGTAGCAAGCTTCATGTTCCTTGCGCTCTATAACGATGTAAGTCGACTGTTTTAAGGTTAAGACCAGCTAATGAAGTCCCAAAGAAACTCATTCAAGTCCAGCAAGCGTTTTCTTTCTGTTTGTGCCCTTGCCCTGTTGGGCTTGCCGGCCACACAGGCCCAAACCATCACCATCGCCGATATCCGGCTTGAAGGTTTGCAGCGCGTTGCTGCCAGCAGCGTATTCGGTTTGCTCAACGTCAACGTCGGCGACCAGATCGACCAGGCCGACATCGCCAATATCGTGCGTGATGTATTCGCGTCAGATTATTTCTCCGATATCCAGGTGCTCACCGAAGACAACGTGCTGATCATCCGGGTGCAGGAACGTCCGACCATTTCCGACATCAAGATCGATGGCAACAAGCTGATCCCGACTGAGGCCTTGCAAGACAACATGGAACAAGCGGGACTGGCTGTTGGCCAGGTGTTCCAGCAATCGACGCTGGAAGGCATGCAGCTGGCGCTGGAGGAACAGTACGTTTCACAAGGCATGTATGGCGCCACCGTTGATGTCGATATTGACGAGCAGGATCGCAACCGCGTAGCGCTCAACATCACTGTGACGGAAGGTGATGCCTCCAAAATTGTTCACATCAACATTGTCGGCAATACCGTGTTCGATGATGAAGAGCTGACTGACCTGTTCGAATTGCGCACGACTCACCTGACGTCGATGTTCAAGAAAGACGACCGCTACGCCCGCGAGAAAATCAACGGTGACCTTGAGCGACTGACGTCCTATTACATGGACCAGGGCTATGTGAATTTTGATGTGACGTCGACCCAGGTCTCACTGTCGCCGGACAAGGAACAGGTTTACATCACGATCAACATTTCGGAAGGCGAGGTTTATACCGTCGATGAAGTAGAACTCGCCGGTGACCTGGTGGATTCGGAAGAACTGTTGCGCCTGATGATCCAGGTTGGCCAGGGCCAGGTGTTCTCGCAGCAATTGGTGACGTCGACGTCGGAGTTCATGACGCAGTTGCTCGGTAACCGTGGCTATTTCTTTGCTGAAGTAGAAGGCGTTCCCAATATCAATGAAGAAGACAAGACGGTCGATATCACCTTCTTTGTCGAGCCCGGTGCGCGCACCTATGTGAATCGCGTCAGCTTCAAGGGCAACACCAATACTGCTGATGAAGTAATGCGACGCGAAATGCGTCAGATGGAAGGTGCACCGGCATCGAAGTCGGCACTCGAAGCCTCGAAAGAACGCATGAACCGTCTTGGTTATTTCAAGACGGTGGAATATGACACGACGGAAGTCCCTGGCACGTCAGACCAGATCGACGTTGAGTACACAGTGGAAGAGCAGCTGAACGGCTCTGTCGGCGGCAGTCTTGGCTATGGCCAGGTTGTTGGTTTGCAGTTGCAGGCAAACCTGCAACAGGTGAACTTTCTTGGTACCGGCAAAACCATTGGTGTGAACGCCAGTACGTCTGCGTTCAACACCAACTACAACTTCAATTACTTTGATCCGTACTACACCATCGATGGCGTCAGCCGTGGTTACAGTATTGGTTATTCAAGTTCGGATTATGCTGAGTTGGGGCTGGCCAGCTACAGTACGGACCAGTTGTCGCTGAGTACTAGCTATGGTTATCAGCTCAGTGAGACGCAGGGAATCTCGTTCAATCTGGGTTATTCCAATACCGATATCGGAGAGGGCAATTCGCCTGTACAGGAAATCAAGGCGAGTCCGGCGTTGTACTCCAATATTTCGCAATACATCGTGCAGGCGCCGCGTGAACTCTCTTACTACGACCCGGACACCGGCGTACTTTTCCCTATCGCCGATGCTGTCGTGGCACCGGTCACCAACTTGCCTCTTACTGCACTCAATACCAGAAAAGGTTTCATTGATCGCGAAGGTACCCAGTTCAACAACTTCACGATGAACGTCACCTGGTCGGAATCGACGCTGAACTTTGGTTTGTTTCCCACTGCCGGGGGTGCGCAAAGTCTCTCGCTGGAAGTCACGATTCCCGGCAGTGACCTGAACTATTACCGCTTGAACTATTACAAGGAAGATTACTTCCCGTTGTTCGGGGAGTGGATCCTCCACACCCGTGCCCAGCTAGGTTACGGAGATGGATACGGCGACACCGAAGAGCTGCCGTTTTTCAACAACTACTATGCCGGTGGTCTTGGTACCGTCAGGGGTTTTGAACGTAACTCTTTGGGACCGCGAGCCTCCATTCCGCAGAACTACCTGGTTCAGAACACGGCCTACCTGAAGGATGAGGATGGCAACATCATCCTGGATGTAACCGGTTTTCCCATGCTGGATGAAAATTCACCGCTGGCTTATATCCTGGAACAGGCAATGGATGCCGATGGCAATCCGCTTACCGATACCACCGGCTTGCCGATCTATAAGCAGCGCGTAAGCCGGGAAAATGCCTATCCGGGCCAGCCTGATCCTTTTGGTGGCAACATCCAGGCCGTTGGTACTGTTGAGCTTCTGTTCCCGCTGCCTTTCATCAAGGACCGTAGCAAGGTGCGCTCAGGGGTGTTTTTTGACGTGGGCAACGTCTTCTCGTCGTATTGTGCCGAGGATGTCAGCATCGCCAACAACTGCTTCGACTTTGACGTGGGCGAGTTGCGTTACTCGGCTGGTGTCTCGGTTGCCTGGCAGTCTGGCGCCTTCGGCATCATGTCTTTCAGCCTTGCTAAAGCCTTTAATGTCAGTAACATAGATGAAGATGAAGTGTTCCAGTTCAATCTGGGTAATGCCTTCTAACCACCCATAACAAACATTCTTTATACCTGCATTTATATCCCGACCCCGTCCTTATTGACCCCGTATTGTTATCAATCCGTATTTGGAGACATCACCATGAAAACCATGATCATTAATCAGAGCAGAGCAGTCGCCAAAGGCTTGCTGACAGTACTACTCATTGGCGCTACCGGCAGTGTGCTGGCACAGGAAGCCGCCGCCCCCGCCGGTGCACCGCAAAAAGTAGCCGTGCTCGACATCGGCACTGCGTTGTTCAACTCTGATCGCGCCAAGGCTGCCGAGCAGGAAATCATGACGCAGACCTCGGAAGACCAGGCCAAGATCCGGTCACTGGCCGATGAAGCCAAGGCTT
>JAZKEH010000231.1:3652-7824 GCA_040387155.1 Pseudomonadota bacterium
AAGGCTTTGCAGGAAAAGGCCGAGAAAGATGCGGCTGTCATGAGCGAAGAAGAAAAACGCAAAGTCGGCGAGCAGATCCAGGAAATCGGCGTGCAGTACCAGTATCTCGTCGAGAAGATCCAGAAACTGCGCCAGGATCGCAGCCAGCAGTTCCAGCAGACCTATCAGCCCAATCTCGTGCAAGCCATCAGCGAGATCGTGGAAGAGGGCAGCTATGACCTGGTGCTGCGTTCCGAGGCCGTTATCCATTTTGACGGTGCCTATGACATCACTGCGCGTGTGACCGAAAAACTCAACGCCCAGAAATAAGCTGAAACAGGACACGCGTGGCCACGACGACAGCGCTAACACTGCAAACACTCGCTGCGGAGTTGGGGCTTGAGCTGCAGGGCAATACCAGCTCGGCTGCGCAGACCGTGGTCAGCGGGCTGGCTACACTGGCAGCGGCTGATCCTGGCCAACTGAGCTTCTACCACAATCCGCGCTACCACTCCGATTTGCGCAATACCCGGGCAGCTGCGGTAATCCTGCGGCCAGAACATGCAAGTGATTGCCCGGTTCCTTGCCTGCTCAGCAACAATCCCTATCTTTCCTATGCCAAGGCCTCGCACTTGTTTCTGTCCCTGCGGGAAGAAGCGCCAGGCATTGACGGCACTGCCGTCATCGATCCCACTGCCTCGCTGGGCGCCAATGTCCATATTGGCTCGCACGTAATCGTAGGAGCTGGCAGCCGCATCGGTGCGGGTTCAACCATCGGCGCCAACAGTGTCATTGGGGCTGATTGCACAATTGGCGCTGACTGTGTGCTGCATGCGAATGTCACGCTGTATCACAACGTATTGCTTGGTGATCGTTGCATTGTGCATGCGGCGGCGGTGCTCGGCAGTGATGGCTTCGGCTTTGCGAAAGCAGGAGGCCGGTACCACAAGATCGCCCAGCTTGGGGGTGTTGTCATCGGCAACGATGTCGAAATCGGCGCCAGTTCGAGCATTGATCGCGGGGCACTGGAAGACACTGTCATCGGCGATGGCGTCAAGATCGACAACCAGGTGCAGATCGCCCACAACGTCCGCATTGGTGACCACACAATAATCTGCGGCTGCAGCGCAATCGCTGGTAGCTCGGTGATAGGTAAAAACTGTACCATTGCGGGCGCTGTCGGCATCATCAACCATGTCACGATAGGCGATGATGTAACCGTTACCGCGATGTCGCTGGTCAATCAGGATATCCGCAATCCGGGAGTCTATTCTTCGGGTACCGGGCTTGATGAGTCGGGCAACTGGCGTCGCAATATCGTCAGATTCCGTCAGTTGGACGACATTTGGCGTCGCCTGCTTCGTCTGGAAAAGCCCGAGAAGAAATAGCGCCACTTGCAGCCTTTGGACATCTGGACAAAAGAGCAGCAACCAATCAAGCAGCACCGCAGTTACCGAGTAGTAAACAACAGGACCACCACCACATGATGCATATTGATCAGATCAAAGCCTATTTGCCCCAGCGTTATCCTTTCCTGATGGTGGATCGCGTGCTTGAAATTGACATGGGCAAACGCATCAAGGCGTACAAGAATGTCACGGTCAATGAAGAATTTTTTGAAGGCCATTTCCCGCACAAGCCCATCATGCCCGGTGTAATGATCATCGAAGCATTGGCGCAGGCTGCAGGCGTGCTCGGCTTCAAGAGCCAGGAGAAGCTGCCACGTGATGGGTATCTGTATTACTTCGTTGGTGCCGACAATGTCAGGCTCAAACGCCCGGTGGTGCCGGGTGACCAGTTGATGCTGGAAGCTGAACTGGTCATGGTAAAGCGCGGCATCTACAAGTTTGAGTGCAAGGCCTCGGTCGATGGCGAACTGGCCTGCCAGGCAACCATTTTGTGCGCTGAGCGCAAAGAGTCCTGATACAAAGTCCTGATACAAAGTCCTGATACAAAGTCCTGAAAGAAGACCATAGACACAAGAACGACGACAGGTATCTGCTTGAGCAGCAACGCCCCCATCATTGATCCCACCGCCAAAATAGGTGCCGATGTCAAAATCGGCCCGTGGACCGTTATTGGGGCCGGCGTCGAAATTGGTGACGGCTGTGAGATTTCATCCCACGTCATCATCAAGGGACCGGCCCGCATCGGCAAACGCAATCGAATCTTCCAGTTTGCGTCAGTGGGTGAGGATCCCTCAGACAAGAAATTTCATGGTGAAGTGACGTACCTTGAGATGGGTGATGACAATGTCATTCGCGAAGGCGCCACCATTCACCGTGGCACTGAATTTGGCGGCGGTGTAACCCGCATCGGCTCTGACAATCTGTTCATGCCCTACACGCATGTGGCACACGATTGCATCGTCGGCGACCACACAATCTTCGCCAACAATGCGGCCATCAGCGGCCATGTCGTAGTGGAAGACTGGGCCATCCTTGGTGGGTATGCCGGGGTTTACCAGTTCCTGCGCATTGGTGCCCACAGCTTTATCGGTGCCCAGACCCACGTGAACATGGACGTGCCGGCCTTCATCATGGTCAACGGCAATCCACCGGAAGCCAAGGGGATCAACATGACCGGGCTTGAACGCCGCGGCTTCAGCAAGGACAGCATCATGGTGCTGCGCAAGGCATTCAAGATTCTCTACCGCCATGGCAATACACTGGAAGAAGCGTTGACCGAAATGGAGACGTTGGTACCGGCTACGCCGGAAGTCAGCGTCCTGATCAACTCGGTAAGAGCGTCCACCAAGGGCATTTTGCGCTGATGGATGCACCACTTCGCATCGGCATTCTCGCCGGCGAAAGTTCCGGTGACATTCTTGGTGCAGACCTGATGCAAGCCCTGCGCCTGCTGCATCCCGACATCCTCTTCGAAGGTATAGGCGGCCCGCTGATGACAGCGCAGGGCTTGCAATCGCGGGTGCCGATGGAGCGCCTGTCGGTGATGGGCCTGGTCGAGCCGCTCAAACGTCTGCCTGAACTGTTGCGTATCCGTCGCGACACCATCAATCATTTCAAAACCAATCCTCCCGCTGTCTTTGTCGGTATCGATTCGCCTGATTTCAATCTTGGTATTGAACAGCAATTACGCGCGGCTGGTATCAGGACTGTTCATTATGTCAGTCCATCGGTATGGGCGTGGCGACAGCGCCGAATCCACAAGATCAAGCAGGCAGTTGATCTGGTACTGACGCTGTTTCCGTTTGAGGCTGATTTTTACCAGCAACATCAGGTGCCGGTTTGTTTTGTCGGTCATCCATTGGCCGATCGCATAGCATTGCAGCCGGATCGTACGAATGCTCGTCAGCAGTTGGGTCTTGCCAGCGAAGGGCACATTGTCGCGCTGTTGCCAGGTAGCAGGCTTGGCGAAGTAGGACGCCTTGGGCCTGCTTTCCTGCAGGCTGCGAGCTTGATGTGTGCAAAAGACAGCAAGCTGCAATTGTTGTTGCCATGTGCAACGCCGAAGTGCCGACAATTGCTCGCGGCCTTGCCGGAATTCGATAGCTTGCAACAAAGTGGCAAGCTGCATGTACTCGATGGTGATTCCCGGCTGGCAATGGAAGCTGCGGATGCCGTGCTATTGGCCTCAGGCACCGCCACGCTGGAAGCCATGTTGCTGAAACTGCCAATGCTGGTGTGCTACCGGATGGCGCCGCTGTCATACGCGATCATCTCCCGCTTGCTGAAAGTGCCTTATTTTTCGCTGCCCAATCTATTGGCGCAGCAGAAGCTGGTGGAGGAGTTGGTACAGGACCAGGTCGAGCCAGTGGCACTGGCAGACAAAATGCAAAAATTGCTTGGTGAAGGCGGGCAGAGTCCATTGCAGGCGCGTTACCTCTCCATTCATCATTCGCTGCGGCGTGGTGCCAGCCAGCGCGCCGCTGAAGCCGTGTTGGCTTTGCTATAACACCTGCAGGTTGCTGAATTCCGTGAAGCAGAACGAACTGATTTTTTCCCTTGCCGCGCAGACAGCGCAACTGATCGCCGGCGTTGATGAAGTGGGCAGGGGACCTCTGGCCGGTGATGTGGTAGCCGCAGCGGTCATTCTTGATCCCCGTTATCCCATCGAAGGTTTGGCTGACTCCAAGCAACTGACTGAAGCGCAGCGTGAAAGACTCTATCCCGAGATTGTCCTGAAAGCGCGTTGTTGGGCGGTGGCCCGTGCCAGCGTGGAAGAAATCGACC
>JAZKEH010000232.1:0-7375 GCA_040387155.1 Pseudomonadota bacterium
GCGGGTTTTTTATTACCGGGAAGAGAGCGGGATCAACGCGGACGTTGGCCCTGAATCTCAACACTCACTTCGGCTTCAATGCGACGGTTGCTTTCCTTGCCGTCAGCGGTGGTGTTTGGTGCTACCGGGCGACTTTCTCCATAACCTACTGCAGACAATCGACTTGCCGGAATGTTGTGCTCGCTAACCAGCTCATTCATTACGGCTGTAGCACGTCTTTCGGAAAGGGCCTGGTTGTAGGCATCGGTACCATCGCTGTCAGTGTGACCTTCGATCACGGCATTGGTGTTGGTGTATTGACGCAGGAACTCGGCGAAGGTTTCGATTTCATCGTCGTATTCCGGCTTCACTTCAGATTTGTTGGTATCGAAATTCACCAACAATTCCTGACGTTTTTGTTGAGCTTCCAGGATTGGACAGCCATTCGCATCAACAGCCAGTGTGGTTGGTGTGTTGGGGCACTGGTCTTTCGAATCAACAACTCCATCGCGATCAGTATCAATTTCACAGCCACGTGCGTCGACCTTGGTGCCGGCCGGTGTGTTGGCGCAGGCATCTGCGTTGTCGAGAACACCATCGCCATCGCTATCTACTGCAGCGCGAGTGGCAGCAGCGGGGGTGGCCGCTGCAGCGGTGCCACCGAATGCATAGCCGACAGCGAGATTGACTGCATAGTCTTGCAAGCCCGCGTCATGTACGTTGTACACACGACCTTCGCCGCGCAAGAAGAAATTGTTGTTGAAGAAGTATTTAACGCCGGCGCCGAAATCCCAACTTGGATCGGTCACAGGTCGGCTTGGACGCTCCGATTTCAGACGATAGTAACCGGTACCAACTCCCAAATAGGGTTGCCAGTTGCCGGATTTCAGCAAATGGTAGTTAGCCGAAAGACGGGTGAGCGAAAGATCGTTCTGCCATCTGCCATCGTCACTGTCTGCAGAGGCTTCGATTCGCTCCAGACCCAACGCCCAGCGGTTGCTTACTGGAAGTTCTGCGCCGAAGTTCCAGCCGAGGTCATGATCAGGGCTGGAATTATCGTCAAAGAAATAATTGCTGGCTCCCAGATAGACGTTCGCGCGATTGTCAACGTCTTGGGCCTGCACCGATACGGTCAACAACATTCCAGCGGTTGCTGCCAAAACGGCGTGGGTCAGCTTCTTGGTTTTGAGCATCATCTTCTCCTGATTAATAATGCCGGGTTAATGTGAACTACAAGGCAATTATACGGCGGTCACAGCGGAGAAGACCACGTGAATGTAACGCAGATGTAACGTTAGGGAGCCTTGGTTTTCAGGCAATGAAGGTAGTTGCCAACTGCATCACTTTTTTCCGAAGGCATGGAGAGTGAGGAGGGCACCCTGTGGACAGTGCAGCTCTTCAATAGGCGCTGCAAATCCATGTGGCAATTGAACGAGAGCAAGCACATCGAGCCCCAGCCTCCGGGTCAGCAGGGAAAGGCCGATATCAGCTGCTGCCTTGTCTCGTACCGAAACGCTGGTGATATGGGTTGCTTCTGTTGATCTTATACGTAACAAGAACAGTTGCTTCTTTTGCTTACCTCGATAGTGCATGCGGGCAACTATCTCCTGGCCCGTATAGCAACCCTTGCTGAAACTGACATAGCCATTTTGGTCGTAGTGCAACTCCTGCGGTGTGTACAGCTCAGTGTCGGCTGAATGGAAAGGGAAATGGCCCTCGAGTAAGGCCAGCGCTTCCCATGATTCAAGTTCATTTCCTTGCGTGGTGTGGCCAAGCGAGGCTGCAACTTCGTCGAGACCCTTGGCGCACCACCACAGGCAGCGAGGTTCTGCTCCTTCAAGTCGACAGAACCAGCCGTCATCAACAATGCTTGCATAGCCAGCAGCAATGGCATTTGTCACGCCGGCAGCGGAAGCGACCATGCCGACATGATCCCCCGCTGCTGCAATCAATCGATGGTTCTCATCAGCAAGCGTCAGCGTACATTTGTAGAAAGGCAAAAACTTCTTGAGGGCAGCGACGAAATTACTGCCGACGCCTTTTGACATGCAGAGATAAAAAGTATCGGTAAAGCGGATGATCGCAAAAGCGGCGATTACTCTTCCTTTGTTGTTGCAACAAGCGCCATAACCCAGGCTGCCATCTGGCTGGGACGCCACATCACAAGTCAGTTGGCCTTGCAGGAAGCGCTCAGCATCGGCGCCCTGTACCACCACGACATCGAAACAGGCAGGATCAACAGTAAAACTATGCATGTAAAAATTTCCCGTGCCGGTAGAATCGCGATGAATAGCCATGAATTATAGGCGAGCACCGAGTGCTGCCATAGAGACCTCAAACGCCTTGCCTGGCATAGCCGGCGTGGCATGCTTGAACTGGACCTGTTGTTGGTGCCGTTTGTTGAAAACAGGATTTCGACACTTTCTGCTCCCCAGTTACTGCTGTACCAACAGTTGCTGGCTGAAGAAGATCAGGATCTGTTTGTCTGGTTGACACGCCGCGAACCGGCGCCTACTGCAGAGCTGCGTGAAATCGTTGCACTGGTGCTGGATTCAAGGGTCTAGTATTCCCCGGAATATGATCGCGTAGGTTTGGGTGGAACCAGCACGGTATCGACTGGTTCGCTGGCTCTCAACGGAAAATCCAGACAGTAATGCAACCCTCTGCTTTCCTTGCGAGAGAGCGCCGAGTTGATGATCAGTTCTGCCACCAAAGCGAGATTACGTAATTCCAGCAGCGGCGTGCTGATACGATAATTGCTGTAGTACTCGTGGATTTCGCTGCGCAACAGATGAATGCGGTGTTGAGCCCGATGCAGACGCTTTGTCGTGCGGACAATGCCAACATAATCCCACATGAAGCGCCGTATCTCGTCCCAATTATGGGCAATGACAACATCTTCATCCGAATCCGTGACCTGGCTTTCATCCCACAGTGGCAACGCAGTTGGCAGGCCAGTGGATGCGAGTTTTCCGAGGATATGTTCGGAAGCAGCAAACGCAAAAACAAAGCATTCAAGCAGCGAATTGCTGGCCATGCGGTTGGCCCCATGTAATCCGGTGAAACTGGTCTCCCCGATCGCGTAGAGATTGATAATGTCGGTCTGGCCATTACGATCCACCATCACGCCACCACAACTGTAATGGGCCGCTGGAACCACGGGAATTGGTTCCTTGCAGATGTCGATGCCGAGGCTCAGACAGCGTGCATAAATAGTGGGGAAGTGTGATTTGATGAATTCAGCAGGCTTGTGGGATATGTCGAGAAATACGCAGTCGCAGCCGGTCTTTTTCATTTCCGCATCAATTGCACGCGCGACAATGTCACGCGGCGCCAACTCTGCAAGTTCATGATAGGAGGGCATGAAGCGGCTGCCATCGGGCAATCGCAAAACAGCGCCTTCGCCACGAAGTGCTTCCGAGATCAGAAAATTGCGATCCTGCGGATGATAGAGACAAGTGGGATGGAATTGGTTGAATTCCATGTTGGCAACGCGGCAACCGGCACGCCAGGCCATGGCAACGCCGTCGCCGCAGGCTCCATCCGGATTGGATGTGTAGAGATAGACCTTGCTGGCGCCACCTGTTGCGAGCACGGTGAAGCGCGCGGCAATCGTGTGAACCTTTCCGGTATCTTCCTGTAATACGTACGCGCCGAGACAGGCATCGCCCTCACGTCCCAATTTGCCTGCGGTTAGCAGATCAACTGCCACGCTGTTGGTGGTGAAGTTTATGTTGGGATGCGCCAGTACCTTGGCCGCTAGCGTCTCGAACACTGCCTTGCCAGTGGCGTCTGCAGCGTGGATAACGCGGCGGTGGCTGTGACCGCCTTCCTTCGTCAGGTGATAGTTGCCGACGATATTTGCGTGATCACCTGTGTCCTGGCTGAAACTGACGCCCTGATCCACAAGCCATTCGATGCACTCCTGTGCGCGACCTACCGTATATTCAACAATGTCCTTGTGACAAAGCCCGGCTCCCGCAATGACCGTGTCCTCCACATGTGCAGCCTCGCTGTCTTCGGTATCAAGAACAGCCGCAATACCGCCTTGCGCATAATAGGTTGAGCCCAGCTTCAGCGAGCTTTTGGAGAGTATGGTGACCTGTGCATGGTCTGCCATGCGCAAGGCCAGGGTAAGGCCGGCGGCACCGCCCCCGATTATCAGGACGTCACAGGAAAAGTTGGTGGGTTTATCTGGCATGTCTTATGTCGAAGGAACAGGAAAGACGGTGATTCTACCTTGTCAGGTACAATTGGCAGCATTAGTGGCAACATCGAGTGGTAGTAAACAGTTGTCCGTATCAAGGTATCAGCAGGGGAGTCGGTCAAGTTGACCAGGGCAAGCAGTAAAGAAACCGACGAGCAGCTGGTTGAGCGCGTTTTCAACGGAGAGATGCAGGCTTTTGATTTGTTGGTGCTTAGGTACCAGCACAGGCTGTTGGGTTTGATTGGCCGTCTGGTGCGTGATCCTCACGAGGCAGAAGACATTGCCCAAGAAACCTTCATCAAGGCATATCGTGCGTTGGGAAATTTCCGCGGCGAAAGCGCCTTCTATACCTGGCTGTACCGCATAGCGATCAACACGGCCAACAATTACCTGGTATCCCGTGGTCGCCGGCCACCGGATACAGACCTCGATATTGATGATGAAGAGGAAATCGAGGCCCAGGTTGCCTTGGCCGACAATGACAATCCAGAAGCCAATCATCAGCGGGATGAGCTGAAACGGGCAATAGATCAGGCAATAGCGGACCTACCCGAGGATCTGCGCACGGCGTTCAGCTTGCGTGAATTCAGCGGCCTGAGTTATGAGGAAATCACGGAGATCATGGATTGCCCAGTGGGTACTGTCCGCTCTCGCATCTTCCGGGCTCGAGAGGCGATTGACAGCAAGATCCGCCATTTGCTGGAGCCGGATTGAAATATTTTGCGCGCTCAGGGAATTATTTGAATGTGGCGTTGTCTATGCAGTCAGCGTGAATGAATACGTCCAGAAGAATCCTTAGTGGCCAATACGCAGTACCAGGACTTTGAATGCTGAAAAATACACAAGAAGATCAGATGGTTAGTGAGACGTCCATAAGCGACAAACCCGCTGCAGTAAGCTCGCGTCAGGAGCTGCTCCAGACTTTGTCGGCCATGATGGATGATGAAGCTGAAAATCTTGAATTGCGCCGTGCAGTGAAGGCTGCAACCACTGATCAGGAAATAACGGCTACCTGGGGTCGCTATCATGCTGTGCGAGCCAGCCTTCATCAGGAGATGTATACGCGCCCCCGCGCCGATCTGCTTACAGGCATCAAGGGCAAATTGGCAGCCGAACCGGCCTTGACTGGCAAGCGTTTTGCCATTCGCTCCTTCCCGGCACGCATGCTGAAATTGGCAGGCCAAGGCGCCATTGCAGCATCCGTAGCTGCAGCCGTTCTGGTGGGCACTTCGCTCCAGACAGCTTTCACCGAATCTGCTCCTGCCGGGTTGGTCGCGGAAGCGGTGGTGGGCGGACAGGAGTCGCTGCCTGCTTTGAATGGTGATTTCAGTGCATCACAACTCACGCGCACCGTCAGTATGGATGCTGCAGCACGTGGCCGACTTGAGCAGGCTGTACGCAATTATTCAGGCACTTCTGCAGTGTTGAACACCGCTACTACGCCTATGCTCAGAAACCAACTGGAACCCTTTACTGGAGCCCCCATTCCGGTTTCCACTTCTGAACCCCCTCAAAACGGCCGATAGGCCGTCTTGCCGCGGAAGGCAGTTTCTCCCGTAACTTTCCGATCAAATTCCTTGTACTGAGGGTAATCCCCATCTTCGGGTGCTGTCGGGACCTTGGCGCCCGCTGTATGATTCCTTCATTGTGAACTCTGTGCTGGTAACACGCGGGCCGGCAAATTTTTTCCTACCTGTACTGTTCTCCGGAAACAGCGGTCTTCAAAGACATTCTTTCCGGCAGTTTCTGCAGTCCGAACCTCGTAGTGGAGCTACTCGATGAGCGTGAAGTATTCTGGTTTTCGCCCCGGCTTTCAGTTGTTGGGTAAAGTCGCAGCCTTGCTATGCGGAACGGTCGTTGCTGTGACCGTGAGCGCGCAGTCATTGCCGGATTTCACCGTGCTGGTCGAACAGAATGCTCCAGCTATCGTGAACGTGAGTACCACTTACGCAGCAGTCGAAAGCAACCCGCAACAGAGACAGGAGCTGGAAGACTTGTTGCGTTATTACTTCGGTGATCGCGCCCCCCAATTGCAATTGCCCAACCCTGATGAGCAGCCGCAAGAAGAGGGTGGGGCAACAGGGTCGGGTTTCATTATCGATAGCAGCGGCTATATTGTGACGAACCATCATGTGATCGACGAGGCGCGGACGATCAAGGTGACGCTCAATGATCAACGCGAGTATTCGGCTACCGTTGTCGGTTCGGATGAGCGCTCCGATTTGGCTGTGCTGAAAATTGAAGCGACCAATCTGCCCACTGTGAAATTGGGTGAGTCGGAAAAACTCAAAGTGGGAGAGTGGGTGTTGGCGATAGGCTCGCCGTTCGGTCTGCAGTACTCAGTCGCGGCTGGCATCATCAGCTACATGGGACGCAGCCTGCCTACTGAAGGTTCGAATTACGTTTCCTATATCCAGACTGATGTCGCCATCAATCCAGGCCATTCCGGCGGACCACTGTTCAACATGGCTGGTGAGGTAATTGGCATCAATTCCCAGATATTCACCAGCACTGGCGGCTCCATTGGTCTTTCCTTCGCCATTCCGGTGGATGTGGCCAAGAACGTAGTGGCGCAACTACGTGATAGCGGTACCGTGCAGCGTGGCTGGATGGGAGTAGGAATTGATAACGTCAGTCAGGATCTGGCCGATGCTTTCAATCTGGATCGCCCCCATGGTGCCCTGGTCAACGATGTCATCAAGGGTGGTCCCGCTGAAGCTGCCGGCTTTGCTACGGGTGATGTGATCGTCGAATTCAACGGTCACGACGTGCGCACCCGAGATGATTTGCCCTATTTTGTGGGTTTGCTCAAACCAGGCACGAGCGTTCCAGTTGAGATCGTACGCAACGGCAACCCGCAGTCTCTTACGATGACAGTGGGGGATCTTGATAAAGCCAATCAGGTGACGCAGAACACGCCGGCTATCGAGGCGGAGAGCCGGTTGGGACTCAAAGTGTCATCGCTGGATGCGAAAGTGCGCGAGGACCTGGATTTGGACTCGGGGATAGTCGTCGACAGTGTGACCGGCCCTGCGCAGGAAGCGCGATTGCAGCCGGGCGACATTATTGTTTCTCTCAATGGCGTTGAGCTGAATGCGCCAGCGGATCTGGCAGCACTTGAGCTGACTTTGCCCATTGATCGTCCCTTGCCGGTACTGGTTGTGCGGGAGCAGCGCCAGACATTCTTCA
>JAZKEH010000232.1:7385-12779 GCA_040387155.1 Pseudomonadota bacterium
CACTATTCGCATCGATGAGTAGTCAAACCGCAACAATCTGATTTTCTTGTAAAAACGGGCGCCGTCCGCATGGCGGCCCCCTGCTGTTTACGGTACACTTGCGCGCTTTTTACAGCCAGGGTTTCAGCAGTCCGTGAGTGATCTAAGCCACATCCGCAACTTTTCCATCATTGCCCATATTGACCACGGCAAATCAACCTTGGCAGACCGCTTCATCCAGCTCTGCGGTGGCCTCACTGACCGTGAAATGTCCGCACAGGTTCTCGACTCGATGGACCTTGAGCGCGAGCGCGGCATCACGATCAAAGCCCACTCGGTCACGCTTAACTATAAAGCCAAGGACAACAGGGTTTACCAGCTCAACTTCATCGATACCCCTGGCCACGTCGATTTCAGTTACGAAGTATCCCGCTCACTGGCAGCCTGCGAAGGTGCCTTGTTGATCGTCGATGCTGCTCAAGGTGTCGAAGCGCAGTCAGTTGCCAACTGTTACACCGCCATCGAGCAGGGCCTGGAAGTGATTCCGGTGCTCAACAAGATGGATCTGCCGCAGGCTGAGCCGGAACGTGTGCGCAAGGAGATCGAAGAGATCATTGGCATCGACGCTACCGATGCAGTGCAGTGCAGCGCGAAGAGTGGTCTCGGTGTCGAGGGTGTGCTGGAAGCATTGATTCGCGATATTCCGCCACCCACAGGCAATGTCGACGACAAATTGCAGGCGCTGATCATCGACTCCTGGTTCGATAATTACCTTGGCGTAGTGTCGCTGGTAAGAGTGCGTCAGGGGACGTTGCGCAAGGGTGACAAGATCATCGCGAAATCCACCGGTCGAGTGCATACAGTCGACAACGTTGGCATCTTCAACCCCAAGCGGGAACTGCTGACAGAATTGAAAGCCGGCGAAGTGGGTTTCATCGAGGCGGGCATCAAGGAGATCAAGGGAGCCCCTGTCGGGGATACCATCACGCATTCCAAGACGCCAGAAGTCGACATGTTGCCTGGTTTCAAGAAGGTACAGGCACAGGTCTACGCCGGACTGTTTCCCGTTTCCGCGGATGATTACGAAAGCTTTCGCGATGCGCTTGAGAAGCTGACGCTCAATGATGCTGCCTTGCAGTATGAGCCGGAAAATTCAGATGCCTTGGGCATCGGGTTTCGTTGCGGCTTTCTCGGCATGTTGCACATGGAGATTGTGCAAGAGCGACTTGAGCGCGAATACAACCTCGATCTTATTACTTCTGCACCTACCGTGGTCTTTGAAGTAGTGAAGCAAGGCGGTGAAGTCGTGCGGGTAGACAGCCCGTCCCGCTTGCCTCCGATGGGCAGCATTGAGGAAATGCGCGAACCGATCGTTGAAGCCAATATCCTGGTCCCACAGGAATATGTCGGCAACGTATTGGCATTGTGTGTCGAAAAGCGCGGTGTCCAGAAAGACATGCAGTTCATCGGTAACCAGGTTTCGATCAGCTATGAGTTGCCGATGAATGAGGTGGTGTTGGATTTCTTCGACAGGCTGAAATCCGTCAGCCGCGGCTATGCCTCGCTCGACTATCACTTCATCCGTTTCCAGGCTGCCAATCTGGTCAAGCTCGACGTTTTGATCAATGGCGACATTGTTGATGCACTCGCATTGATCGTGCACAGGGATCAGGCGCAGGGCAAGGGCAGAGTTTTGACGGAAAAAATGCAGGAACTGATACCGCGCCAGCTTTATGATGTGGCAATCCAGGCAGCGATAGGCGGCCAGATCATTGCGCGCAGCACCGTGAAGGCCTTGCGCAAGAACGTAATCGCCAAATGTTATGGCGGCGACGTAAGCCGCAAACGCAAATTGCTTGAGAAACAAAAAGCCGGCAAGAAGCGCATGAAGCAGGTAGGAACGGTGGAAGTGCCGCAGGAAGCGTTCCTGGCCATTTTGCGAGTGGACAAGTAGCCAACAGCAACCAATAACAAGCACTGCACTGCACATGCGTTGCAGTCAGACTGTGAGACAAAGATGAATATCGATTTTTCCCTGGTGCTGGTCGTGCTTTCAGCCATTACCGGTTTGGTTTGGTTGCTTGATGTATTGATTTTCGGCAGGCCACGTCGTCAACTGGTTGAAAAATTTCTGGCTGAAAGAAGTGTGGGCAAAGAAGAGTTTGCTGCCTATGTAGCTACTCTCGATGAAAATGGCCACCCTGTGGGGGGCAAAGATGCGAAGGCTGAGCCACCCCTGGATCCGGTCAAACAGAAAAACATGCAAGCGGCATGGCAACTTGCCCGTAGCTCCATACCCGTCGAATACGCACGGTCTTTCTTCCCCATCCTGTTTGCAGTGCTGCTATTGCGCTCCTTCCTGTTTGAGCCATTCCAGATTCCGACAGGTTCAATGATTCCGACGCTCAATATCGGTGATTTCATTGTCGTCAACAAGTTTGCCTATGGTTTGCGGCTGCCGGTGACCGGGACCAAGGTGCTTGGCATTGGCGAGCCGAAGCGCGGTGATGTGATGGTATTCATCCCTCCGCACGACCCCAATTACTTTATCAAGCGTGTTATCGGGCTGCCCGGTGACCATATCCAGTACAAGGACAACGTGGTCTATGTGAATGGCGAAGCGCTGCCGCAGGAGAGTTTGGGGCTCGTACGTGAGAAGGGCGTCATGCTTTCGAAAGAGACCGTTGGCGGCGTTACCCATGATATCTATACTCTGGCCTCGCAGCGTTTCAATCGCGTGTACGACTGGTTGCAACCCGAAGGCATGACGATTCCTGAAGGTCAGTACTTCATGATGGGCGACAACCGCGACAACAGCAGCGACAGCCGTTACTGGGGCCCGGCTTCCGAGACCCGTATTGTCGGCAAAGCTGTTGCGGTGTGGATGCACAAGGACGAAGGTCTTGTGCTGCCTTCTTTCAGCCAGAACCGCTGGATTGAAAATGCCGAATAAGGCTGTTCACAGCCTGTATGCCAATAAGCGGTTCTCGTTCAGAACAGCGTCAAAGGAGAGGTCATGAAACAACTTAGCATCAAGCCGCTGGTTATTCAGCGGGGCTCGTTCTACACGATGGCCGTCATGTTGCTCTTGCTTGGTGGGGCACTGACCTGTGCGCTCAAGATTACCCCCCTGTACATGGACAATGCTGCGATTCGCAATTCCATGGAGGGTATCGTTGCCAAAGATGAATTCAAAACGATGAGCATAGGTGATATACGCAACGCCATGCTGCGTGCCCTAACGGTCAATAACATTGATGGATTCGATGCAGGCAACATCGTGGTGACGCGGGAAGGTGCGGTGGAATATGTGGATATCAACTACGAAGCCCGTGTGAATATCATTTCGAATATTTATGCAGTAGTTGATTTCAAGAACCGCTTCGACAAGTAGCGAACCGGTAAAATTTGACTACCCTGTCTGACAGAATAGCCTACAAGTTCAGTAATCCCGCCTTGCTGCAGCAGGCCTTGTGTCATCGCAGCGCCGGCAAGCCTCACAATGAGCGGCTTGAATTTCTCGGCGATGCAGTGCTCGGCTTTGTTGTTTCCGATTTGCTGTATCAACGTTTCCCCACTGCCAGTGAGGGCGAACTGAGCCGCTTGCGTTCGCAGCTGGTGCAACGTTCAACGCTGGCAGAAATTGCGCGGACACTACGTCTTGGAGACGAACTGAAACTGGGACCAGGAGAACTGAAAAGCGGGGGTGCGCAGCGTGAATCCATTCTGGCTGATGCGATGGAAGCCCTGGTGAGCGCGCTGTACCTGGATGGCGGACTTGCGGTGTGCACTGCGAAACTGGAGCAATGGCTCGCACCACGCATGAGCGGAGGAGCCGCTGCAGAGCCCAACAAGGATGCCAAAACCCGTTTGCAGGAATGGTTGCAGGCACGAAAGCAACCTCTGCCGGCCTACACAGTTGCCAACATCAGTGGCAGTGATCATCAACAGAATTTTACAATTATCTGCCAGATCACGCGGCTGCCGAATCCGGTAAGTGGTACAGGCAGCAGCCGCAAGGAAGCCGAACAGGTCGCTGCTGCACTCGCATTGGAGCAACTGGAGTCACAAGGTGGATGATCAACAGCTTCAATCATCACAGCGCTGCGGAATGGTGGCATTGGTAGGTCGCCCGAATGTTGGCAAATCCACGCTGCTCAATCATCTGGTAGGCCAGAAGGTCAGCATCACGTCGCGCAAGCCTCAGACGACCCGCCAGCGCGTGATTGGCATCAGAACAATTGATGCGGCCCAGATCCTTTTTGTGGACACACCTGGGTTTCACCAGGGTTACAAGAAGGCACTTAACAGGTTGATGAACAAGACGATCAGCTCGACATTGCTGGATGTCGACGTGGTTCTCTTCCTGACAGACAGACTCTGGCTTGATGAAGAAGACGAATCCCTGCTGCAG
Source organism: Pseudomonadota bacterium (assembly GCA_040387155.1). Lineage (GTDB taxonomy): Bacteria > Pseudomonadota > Gammaproteobacteria > Pseudomonadales > Pseudohongiellaceae > CAILUG01. Next base: position 11,779 of record JAZKEH010000232.1, read on the forward strand.
CAGTTGCAAAGATTGCAGTGTCCGGTATTTCTTGTCATCAACAAGACCGATGAGCTGCCAGATAAATCCGTGCTGTTGCCATTCATTGACAAGATGCGGCAGCAATACCCCTTCTTTGCCGAAGTGGTGCCGGTATCTGCGTTGAAGCTGCAGAACACACAGCAGCTGGAAGCCACCATCATCAAACATCTTCCGCAACAAGACTGGTTCTATCCGGAAGACCAGTTGACTGACCGCAATGCACGTTTCCTTGCGGCTGAATTCGTACGTGAAAAAATCATGCGCCAGATGGGTGATGAACTTCCCTACGAGACAGCCGTTGAGATCGAGGAATTCCGCGAAGAAGGCAGCCTGTATCACATCAGTGCTGTCATTCTGGTGGAAAAGGAAACCCAGAAGCGCATGTTGATCGGCAATGGCGGCTCGCGCCTGAAACTCATAGGTACTGAAGCCCGCAAGGAGATGGAGCGAATGTTCGACTGCAAAGTCATGCTCAAGCTGTGGGTCAAGGTCAAAAGCGGCTGGTCGGATGATGAGCGCGCCTTGCACAGTCTGGGCTTCGATTAAGAGTTTGAATGCCATTTCGATGGAGCACGGCGCGCTGCTGCCATGAAAACAGACAACTTCCACAGATGCTGGCTTCTCCACGCGCGGGCTTACCGCGACAGCAGTCTGCTGCTCGATCTGTTCACGCTGGAGGAAGGCAGGACAGGTGCCGTGGCGCGCGGTGTGCGCACTGCGGCCAAGGGAAGCGCTTCAGGCAAGCGAGCACTGCTGCAACCCTTTCTGCCGCTACAGGTGGCTCTCAGTGGTCGTGGTGAGCTGCGTACGCTAGGTCAGGTGGAAGCACTCGGTCCTGGTATGGTATTGCACGGTGAGCGGCTGCTGTCCGCACTGTATGTCAACGAGCTGCTGGTGAGATTGCTGCCGTACCACGAAAAAGAGCATCTCTTGTTCGAGGAATACAGCAAGCTGCTGCTGGCGCTGGCCAGCGACGACGT
>JAZKEH010000233.1:0-2807 GCA_040387155.1 Pseudomonadota bacterium
CGGACCGCGGCGGATGAGGCCGCCAAAGGATTCGCCGCGTGTCGTGACGTTGGGATAGCGCACACGGCGCGGTGTTACGCCGGCGCCGAAGTCGAGGTCGCCCCAGGCTTCGAACCAGTCGCGGCCGGCGAAGTCGGTGATCTCATCGCTCTTGAAGGCTTCGAGGCCGAACACGAGGTTGCCGCGCTCGCCGATCGTGGTACCGGCACCCATCGACAGCTTGTAGTTCTTGGCATCGCCCATTTCGCTGGCGCCGTACTGGGCATTCATGCTCAGGCCTTCGAACTCGTTGTTCATCAGGAAGTTGGAGACGCCGGTCACAGCGTCGGAACCGTAGGCCGCCGAGGCACCGCCGGTGACGACTTCAGTGCGCTGGATCAGCGCGGAAGGGAACAGGTTGACGTCGACCGTGCCATAGCGGTTGGAAGGCACGAAGCGGCGACCATCCAGCAGCACGAGCGTGCGGCTGCCGCCGACACCACGCAGGTTAAGGTTGCTTTGGCCGCCGTTGCCGAGGTAACCGCCGCCGAACATGTTCTGCGTATCACCGAGGTTCGTGCTGCCCCTGAACTGCGGCAGTGCGTCGAGTGCATCGCCGAGTGTGGTGGTGGCGAGGATGTCGACTTCGTCCTGTGAGATGGACGTAACCGGTGTTTGCGAAACCAGACCCGGACGCTGGATGCGCGAGCCCGTGATGGATATTTCTTCGACCGGCTGCTGGGCATAGGCTGCCGTGCTCACCAACGCGATGATGGCGACGGCAGCATTGCGCGCACGCATGGAATTGTTGGTGGATTGAACGGCGCTTGCTACTGCACAAGGCAAGGCACGAATCTTCTGCAATGATTTTTCTTTCATGGAGTCCCCTTATAGCGGAAGTGATTATTTGTGTTTGATATCAGATCTGGCTGGCGAAATTTTTACCGGCGAAATCTGCTCACTTGTCTTCCTTGCTTCCATTAATCAAAAAAAAGAAATCTAATTGAAAAAAAGAAGCAACCTTTTCCACGGCAAGTTGCGCAGTGGGCACGGGAATATAGGCGAGTGCTGGATTTCGGCTACTTCCGTTTATTGCTAATAGCCTATTTTCCTTATTGTTTTCGTTATCAACTTCCTCATGGATCAACTTGCTATTCCGTTTGGTGCAGGTTCTGTATTGCCACAATTTAATCCCTGCAAAATTGCCGCAACATCCTGGTTCCAGCGGATAAGATAGCCACTTGAACAACTCCTTAATTGATGCATGCTTCTATGCGAGCGTAGAAAAATAAAAATCTGCACGCACATTTGCACAAGCGTTTTTCACTTCACGTTTGGCATGCGCGAATACACTGACCCGATACCATTACACCAGGATGCCTCCACATGAACTGCCCGCGTGATCCTGCGAAACGCAATCCCAAACAACTCGCGTGGCGTCTGCTGCCACTCGTCGTGGCGACATCCGGCGCTGCCGTTGGGCAGACGCAACCCGACTGGGAGCTGCTCGACGAGTACTGCAGCGAGTGCCACAACCTCGATGACTTTGCCGGCAACACGGCCTTCGACCTGTTGCCGCACGACGCGCTCGCGAATGATGCTGATACGTGGGAGCTGGTAATCCGCAAGGTGCGCACCGGCATGATGCCGCCTGCCGGCAAGCCACGACCGCCGCGCAAGACGCTGGATGAATTCACACACGACCTGGGTGCAGCGCTGGACGCGGAATATGCGCGCGCGCCGAATCCCGGCAGCGAAGGTCTCGCACGCCTCAATCGCGAGGAATACCGCAACGCCATCCGCGACCTGTTCCAGTTCGACGCCAGCAAGATCGTGGCGAACATTCCGGCTGAGTCGGCCGGTGAAGGCTTCGACAACAACATTGAATTGCTCAGCGTGTCGCCGACGTTGATAGATGCCTACGCCAGCGCCGCCATGCGCATCAGCCGCGAAGTAGTGGGCGACTTGTCATTGATTCCTTCCGAGCTTGAGTTCACTGCGGCCAATGGCAGTACTGAGGGAGTGCCACTCGGTTCGCGCGGTGGTTTCTCGATAACCCACAACTTTCCGCTGGATGCGCGTTATCAGTTCACCGTTGGCAATCGCGGCGGCGGCTTCTTCAGCACACCGCCCTGTGCTGGTGGTAACCAGATCGTGGTAAGCATTGATGGCGAACTGGTGGAACTCGAGGATGCGAGCAATTTCCAACTGCCGATCAGCGCAGGTCCTCATACGATTGCCGCCGCGCTGCAGGACCTCAAACGCTGCGCCGGTGTTAATGACTACTTCGACGACTACAGCGTTGATGGCGGCATTGCCAGCATCAAGATCAATGGACCGTTTGAAATCAGCGGTGCTGGTGATACGCCAAGTCGCCGCACAATTTTCTCCTGCTATCCGTCTACAGAGTCCGACGCACAACCCTGCGCACGCGAGATCCTGGCACGCCTGGCCACGCGTGGCTGGCGTCAACCGGTGGCGACTAACTCCGAAGAAGTGGAAGAGCTGCTTGGGTTCTACGACAAGGGCCATGCACTGGACGGTTTCGAGATGGGTATGCAGTACGCCATCGCGCGTCTGTTGATGGACCCGCGCTTCCTCTATCAGGTGGAAAGCGAACCTGTCGATCTCGCGCCCGGTTCCGTTTACGCGATCAATGATGTTGAACTTGCCTCGCGCCTGTCGTTCTTTCTGTGGAGCAGCATCCCCGACGAGGAACTGCTGACACTGGCCAGTGCTGGCTCTCTGCACGAACGCAAGGTGCTGGCAGCACAAGTGCAACGCATGTTGCGCGATGACAAAGCCAACGCACTCGTGCGCAACTTTGC
>JAZKEH010000234.1:0-11812 GCA_040387155.1 Pseudomonadota bacterium
GCTGGTGATAACGCCTTTGACAGTGGTCAGCACGCCTTGTTTGCCGAACAGTGCATTGGCTTCAAGTGCAGCGATCAGCGCGATGACAATCCAGCCACCCAGCGTCAACGAAGGGTTGCCATAACCTGCGGCGGAACCGATGAAGTGCGGGCCAGCCAGCATGCCGAGCGCCATCGGGCCGGAGAACAGGACGTTGGTGCGCGAAGCCAATGCGGCTTTGGCGCCGGCAGCGGCAGCATCACCACCCTGTACGATGCCAAGCACGATCTTCTGGTTTGGCCAGATCACCAACCACACGTTGAGGAACATCAGCGTGGCCAACAAGGCACCCATGATGATGTAGCCATTGAGCTGGCCATTGCCGTGCACATAGCCGAGCAGCACCAGGCCGGTCAGGAACGTGAACATCGCGCCCCAACGGAACCACCACAGAGCGCTCGGGGCCAGCTTGGCCTTGGCGTCCTTGAGTCCTTCCGGCGTGGCGGCTTTGAAATAGCCACCTTGCACGAAGTTGAAGTAGTAGAGCATGCCGATCCAGCCGATGCCGAACAGCAGGTGTCCCCACCGTACCAGGATCATTAGCAAAGATGTCAGTGTCATGGGCGTTGTCCTCTCGTTGTGTTGATGCGTGGTTTGAAGCGTTGTGTGTTGGTTTGCAAACAGGTCGTTCGTGCGTTGTTTGTTATTGATTTTGATGCTTGTGCGGACTTTGTAACAGGTCCGTAAAGTGCGGCAAGAATAGCAAGGAACCTCGTTCGCGAACCACATTTTTCAGGGGTGCGGCACGTTGTCCCTGCATGCCGTAGGGACATTCATATCACCAGTGGTTTCAACGCGGTTCGATTGCCCGCAAATGGCGCAGTACAGAGACCAGCGCACCGAGCCAACCCAGCACACCAGCAACCGCCAGCACGGCAAAGCTGCCCTGCAGTCCCGGTCCGGTGAGCGTGAAGTCGCTGTCGTAGGTCGCCAGCAGCTGGGCGAGCGAACCGCTCAACGCCCACAGACCCAGCGATGTCAGCACCACCGCAATAACGCCGCCGCCGATGCCATACCAGAGGCCGGTGTAAAGAAAGGGTCGCGCCACATAGGCGTCCGTACCACCCACCAGCTTGACGACGACGATCTCGGCGCTGCGATTCGAGATGGCAAGTCTGATCGTATTGCCAATCACCAGAACGACACCCACACCAAGCAACAGCGCAAGCAAGGACGCGAGCCGCGCAGCCACGTTGATGGCCGCGTTCAGGCGCTGCAGCCATTGCAGATCCAGCTGCGCCACATCGACCCCCGGCAACGCTTGCAGATAGTCAAACAGCGCAGTAACGCCGGCGGTGTCGTCTATCGCCGGGAGTACTGTCAGCACAGGCGGCAGCGGATTCTCATCGAGCCCGGCCAATGCTTCAGCAAAACCGGACTTCGCCTCAAACTCCTGCAAGGCCTGATCCGGCGTTATCAGCGTCACACTACGGATGTCTTCGCGTCGTTGCAGGGTGGCGACCAGCTCGTGCAACTTGGCGGGGTTCTTCTCCGTCATGAACAAGGAAATGCTGCCAGTGCGATCAATGCCGGCATCAAGACCCTGCAGATTCTGCAGTAACAGGATCGCAATGCCGATCACTGCACAGGTCAGCAAGCTGCTTAACGGCTCCAACAGCAAACGATGCAAGCTGTCCACTGCGGCGGTTTGATGCTGGCCCAGCAATACTGCGCCGCCGCCCTGCCTTGGCGGCGCCGTGGCAGGGCGCGCATCGGTACGGGTTCGGGTGTCACGCTTGGTTGCCATCAGCGCCCACCCTTCCTGTCGCCGCCACTGATCAACTTGCCCTGCTCAAGCGTGAGCTTGCGATGATGCAGTTTGGAAATGAGGTTATGGTCATGGCTGGCAATCAACACGCTGACGCCAACCTGGCTGAACTGTTCAAACAGCACCATGATTTCGGCAGCGAGTTCGGGGTCGAGGTTGCCGGTAGGTTCGTCGGCCAGCAACAAGGCAGGTTTGTTGACGACAGCGCGCGCAATACCAACGCGCTGCTGCTCACCGGTAGAGAGTTCCACCGGCTTCTGCGCCTCTTTGTGCAACAACCCTACCTTGTCGAGCGCCGCTCTTACGCGCCGCGAGGCTTCGCGCGAATCATAGCCGGCAATCTGCAACGGCAGTGCGACGTTGTCGTAGACAGTGCGATCAAACAGCAGTTGATGATCCTGGAAGACCAGACCAATGCTGCGGCGGTAATACGGCAGCTGGCCACGCGTCAGCTTGTTGAGATTCTGCCCGTTGACGATGAGCTGGCCGCTGCTCGGCAGCTCCATCTGCATGATGAGTTTGAGCAAGGTGCTCTTGCCGGCACCCGAGTGGCCGGTGAGAAACGCGAGCTCACCATCTTCGAGCTGGAAACTGACGTGGCTGAGCGCATCCTGCCCGGAAGCGTAGCGCTTGCTCACGTCATCAAATTTGATCATTCAGTTTCTGCGGTATCGCTTTCGTTGGAAAACAGGGCGTCGACGAACATGGAGGCGACAAATGGACGCAGGTCTTCTGCCTTCTCACCAACGCCGATAAAGCGTAGTGGCAACGCCAGTTCCTTGGCAATGGCGAACACCATGCCGCCGCGGGCAGTGCCATCAAGCTTGCTCAGCACAAGGCCAGTGACCTTGACCGACTCCGTGAAGCTGCGCGCCTGGCTCAGCGCATTCTGCCCAGTGGTGGCATCCAGCACCAACAGCGTTTCTTGCGGCACATCAGGATCAAGTTTCTTCAGGACGCGGACGACTTTTTCCAGTTCCTGCATCAGGTTGGTTTTGTTATGCAACCGGCCGGCAGTATCCGCAATCAGGATATCGACGTTCTTTGCTACCGCACTTTGGTAAGCATCGAAAATTACCGAGGCACTGTCGGCACCGGTGTGCTGTGCGACCACGGGCACCTGATTGCGATCGCCCCACACCTGCAACTGTTCGACGGCTGCTGCGCGGAAGGTGTCGCCGGCTGCCAGCATTACACTTCTGCCTTCGGCCTGAAAACGCTTGGCCAGCTTGCCAATGGTCGTGGTCTTGCCAACGCCGTTGACGCCGACCATCAGTATGACAAAGGGCTTACCGGTCGCCTTGGGGATCTGCAGCGGGGCTTCACAAGGCTGTAACATTCTGGCGAGTAGTTGCTTCAGTGCGGCGTACAACGCATCGGAATCGGCCAGCTCATTGCGTTTCACTCGCTCGGACAGTTCGCCGAGGATGCTGGCGGTGGCCTTGATACCGACATCGGCGGTGAGCAACTGTGTTTCCAGTTCATCAAGCAGGTTCTGGTCGATGGCTTTCTTGCCCAGCAACAGCGAGCCGAGATTCTCTGCCAACGTATCACGCGTGCGCGTGAGACCAGCCTTCAGCCGGCTGAAGAAGCCGGCGGTTGCCGATTCTGGGGAACTGCTGCTTTGAGTACCGTCCGGTGCCGGCTCTTTCTGAGCCTCACCCTTGGGTTTTCCGAAACCAAACATAGGCAGGAACTGCTGGGGAACGACGAGGTAATGCTAGCAGAATGAATTGGGGGAGTCAGACGGAGATTCAAGCCCTCTCAGTCAGTTAATCCCTTGCCGGCGAGAATCAGTGGCGTGCACTTTTCTATTCTCGATTCCCGCGTGCTGGACTGTTTGGCTGACGAAAAATGCAGCAGATAGGCGCGTTGTCGACCGGGTGTCAGCGCGGCGAAGGCTTTCTTCAATTTGGTGTTCTTGTCCAGCTTCTGCCGGAACTCGGCCGGCATGTCGAACTCGGCCGTCTTCTTGAACTCCACTTTCAGGCCAGCTTTCTCTACGCCGATGGCTTCACGAATGTAGGCCTTGATGGTCGCCTTCTTCTTGCCTATCTCTTCAACACTGGTAAAGCGAAGCTGGCGCGCAGCCTGCACGTTCTTTGTCTGCTGGACGAGAAGGCCCTTCGTGTCCTTCAGCAAGGCACCTTTGAAAAACAACAAAGCGCAATAGTCCTTGAACGTGTGAATAAGCACGATGTTGGTGTCACCCACCGTGTAACACGGACATCCCCACTTCAGTTCTTCGGTTACCGGGCAATCGAGCGCGATTTCCCTCAGCGTCTGCACTTCGGGTTGCCACGTTTTGGCCTTGGCAAAAAAGAAATCGACTTTGGGATTCGGGTTACTCATCGTTCTCTCTCAACTAATTTCTCAGCGCTGCCATTAGGGCATACCTTTTCCAACAGTCGCTCTTACCGGGATACCCGCAGGATCAAATCCTTCCAGACAGAACACATTCACACCATAGGAATCAGGCGCCATGCGTTTGCGGTGAAACGGGTAGATGCCGCAGATCTTGCAGAAGTAATGCCTGGCGGTGCGCGTATGGAATTGATACTCCGTCAGCGACGATTCACCCGCAAGCAGCGTGAACTTGCTTTCGTGTACCTTCACCATCAGCGCGTTCTTCTTTTCACAGATTGAACAATCGCAGGTAGTCAGTTCCGGAAAATCGGTTTCGATGCGGAACCGGATGGCGCCGCAGTGGCAGTTGCCGTTCAATATCTTCATTTCGCGCATGGCAGTGCATCCGTTCAGGCTTTTTGTTTTGGGGCAATTGTGCCTGAATGAGACTTGATCGCTCCAGTGCCGTAGACTGCCGCCATACAAATTTACGACCCGCACTTTCATGTCTGCACCCAACAACAAACGCAACCGCGTCCGCATCATTGGCGGCGACTGGCGCAGCCGCGTGCTGCAGTTTCCTGATGCGCCTGATCTGCGTCCCACACCAGACCGCGTACGGGAAACACTCTTCAACTGGCTGCAGTTCAATATTGTAGGGGCGCACTGTCTGGATCTGTTTGCGGGTAGTGGGGCGCTGGGATTTGAGGCGTTGTCGCGGGGCGCTTCGTCTGTGACCGCGCTGGAAACCAACAGCGGTGTAACCGCCACCTTACGCGAAAACAGCAGACTGCTTGGCACCGATAGGCTGCACGTGATCCAACAGGATGTCATTCGCTGGCTTGATCAACCGGCGTTGCAGCAGTTCTCCGTGATATTTCTTGATCCGCCGTTCACTGCGAATCTGCACCAACGTTGTTGTGAGCTGTTGCAACAACACGGCTGGCTGACACCAAAAGCCTGCATCTACATTGAATCAGGCGAGAGTCTTGCGACCATCAAACTGCCGGCAAACTGGCAACTGGATCGCCACAAGCGCGCGGGCGATGTGCATTACGGCCTTGCTCATTCTTTATAGAACGTAAACTCAATCTCAACCCGTCCTTTCAACGGCAAGCTGGCCACGCCTATCGACGTACGTGCCGGCGGCGCATGCGGGATGTTGTTGAAGACGTGCTCCCAGGCAGCATTGATCTCGGCGAACTTGTCCATCTCCGGGGTAAAGATGCGGGCCATGGCCAGATGGTCAAAGCCAAGACCGTATTCCTCCATTAACACCTGCACGTTTTCGAGTATTTTCGCGGCTTGCTCGCCCACCGTGTCGCCAACCATGGCGCCGGTTTGCCTGTCCTGCGCCAATAGCCCGCTCATGTAGTAATGCGGGCCCACTTTGACGACGTGGCTGTATTTGAAGGCTGGTTTGGCGAGGTTTTTTGAAAGCGTGGCCTGGCGCATGGGAAACTCCTGCTAAGGTGGGTGCTGCTGCATTCTACCCATGATCAACGGGGGCAATCAGCCTGGGCTATAATCGCCGCGCACTTTCCAGTGTCCTGCCCAGAGTCTTCCGCATGCGCACCATTGTCTATCCCGGCACCTTCAACCCGATTACCAACGGTCATACCGATCTGGTGGAACGGGCGGCCCGCATCTTTGATCATGTCATCGTTGGCGTGGGCACCAGCACCCAGAAGGCCAGCCGCATGTCGCTGGATGGTCGCGTTGCCCTTTGCCGCTCTGTGCTGACTCACGTGCCGAACGTAGAAGTCTGTGGCTTCACCGGTCTGCTGACGGAATTCATGCAGCAGAAGAAAGTGACACTGATTTTGCGCGGCCTGCGCACGGTGGCTGACTTTGAATATGAATTCCAACTGGTCGGCATGAACCGCGTGCTGGCACCGGAAATTGAAACACTGTTCCTGGCACCGGCGGAAAATCTTTCCTACATCTCGTCCACGCTGGTGCGCGAGATTGCGGCCTATGGTGGCGACATCAGCAAGTTCGTTGCGCCACAAGTGGCTGCCGCCCTGCGCGCCGAACTCATTAGCGCTCAACAGAAAGGCTGATATGGCACTGCTGATCACCAGCGACTGCATCAATTGCGATGTGTGCGAGCCGGTGTGCCCGAACCTGGCCATCTTCATGGGCCCGGTGATTTATGAAATCAATCCTGATCTCTGCACCGAATGCGTCGGTCATTTCGACAAGCCGCAATGCGTAGCGGTGTGTCCTGTTGCCTGCATTCCGCTTGATCCGGCGCATGCGGAAACGCAGGAACAACTACTCGCGAAATACCAGCGCCTTACTCAGCCGCAGTAGTATCCAGATCGCCGAACGACGAATCGCATTCGTACGGATAGATGTAGTCATCGCCCTTGCGCCATGCCATCAGACGCGCAGCCTTGCCCTGGAAGATGGCAGGATCTTCGGACACCTGTGTAGCTACCAGCGTGGTGCCGTCCTTGCTCATGCGAAAGCGCTCACTCAAATGAATGTCGTCGCTGTGCGAGAAGCCATTGTTCATGAAAGTGCCCGATGCGATGTGTGTTGTATCAACCACCAGCTCATCGCCTTCCCAATGCCCTACTGAGTGACCATTCTTGCTGTGCGGCGCGTCGGCTGGCGGATGCGCACGACCGTCCATGAAAATGACGCGCACCATGTCGAAGTATTCCATCCGCATGACGATGAGTTTCTGGTCCTGCAGGATTTCAAACGGAAACGGCGCCTGCATGTAGAGCACGACGGAAGGCTGGGTACAGGCAAATTCGCTGCTCAGCTCGTCCTTGAAATCGTAGTTGGCAATCTGTGCCTTGGCTTCATCACTGAGGACGAGGCCACTGAACTCGCCTTCGCCCAACTCACCGGCGCCGGCATCGTTGATGAACACTGCATCGCTCGGCAATTTGCTGCGCAGGGCTTCGCCTTCCGCACCGGGTGCGAACTGCACGGTCCAGAAGCCTTCAAAGTTGGGCGCGCTGTCAGCAGCATAAACATTAGCAGCCAACAACAGCGCTGCACTAACGATAGAACGTTTCAGAATTTTCATGGCATCAGTCCTTGTCGTTTTCCGCAGTGGGTGCAGCCGCACCCTGCCCGATCAGTTCACGGCCATCCGCGAACGTGATCTTGCTGACGCGCATGTACGGGGTGCCATCGCGCGATGGAAAACCAATGATTGTGATGTTGTCGCCAGCCTTGAGTGAATCCTTGCTCCAGCCACGGCGACGCAACACGTTAGGCGAGTTGGTTTCCGCACGCCACTGCTCAACACTGCCGTCTGCTTTCTTCACGTCGAACGACAAAATGCCGTGCGGGTTGCTGAAGCGGAAGCCGGTGACAGTGCCACTGACAGTTGCTGTTGCGTTGTCGACAAAGTGCACAGCGAAGGAGTGATGGGCCAACGCAACGTTACTGATGAGCAACGCGCAACCAGCCAGCAGAGAATGAAACATGCGCATAAATTTTCCTTCCTTCTGAAAACAGGAATTGTTGTGGAAACAAATTAGCTTTGACAGCGCGGGCAGTAAACGGTCGTGCGCTGTCCAAGCCGGCTTTCCTTCAATGGCGTCATGCAACCGACACAGGGCTGGCCGCCACGACCATAGACCTGCAGCGTTTGCGCGAAATAGCCGGGCTTGCCGTCACCGCCAACGAAATCACGCAGCGTCGTACCACCGACACTGATGGCGCGATCCAGCACCGTCTTGATTTCGCTGACCAGCGATTCACAGCGATCAATGTTCATCTTGCCGGCCTTGCGTGCCGGGTCGATGCCAGCGGCAAACAGTGCTTCGTTGGCGTAGATGTTGCCGACACCGACGACGACCTGACTGTCCATGATGAATGACTTTACAGGCGTTATGCGTCCCTCGGCTTTACCCAGGAGGTACTCGGGCGAGAATTCGTGACTAAGCGGCTCCGGTCCAAGCTCTGCCAGCAGAGGGTGCTTCGCCGGATCGTCCGCCACCCACAGGATGCAACCAAAGCGGCGCGGGTCGTGATAACGCAGGCAACGGCCACTGCCGAGGATGAAATCGACATGATCGTGCTTCTTGAGGGGTTCGCCGACCACGGCCAGCCGCAGGCTGCCCGACATGCCGAGATGGATCAGCACCGTCCCTTTGCGGGTACGCAGCAGCAGGTACTTGCCCCGGCGATCGACGGCCGTGACCGTCTGGCCGGCGACCTCGGCGGCCAAAGCGGGGGTGATGTCCCAGCGCAGGCGGGGCTCCCGCACGACCACTTTCATGATTTTCCGCCCCTGCAAGTAGGGCAGAATCCCACGCCGCGTGGTTTCTACTTCGGGTAATTCTGGCATCCAACACCCCAATAGGTTTCAGTAACCCAGCCGGGCTGGGCGTTAGGCCCGGTTCAGTTCGGGTTAAGGGCTTGGGCACCAAGTCAGAGTAACACCTGTTGACCTGGTCACGCCGAAGGTCGAGCATAGCTGAGGTTCTGGTTACTGCAAACGGAGGCTGTTATGGCTGCTCCTTCTATTGTTAATGCCCGCGGGTCGAATACTAATAGTGGGCCGTTGAAACTGCGTTCCCTGGCAATGGCCGTTGTGCTGGGCCTGGCGGTCAGCGCCTGCGAGGAGCAGCAAAGCTCTTCCAGCAGCTCATCCTCGATGCCGTCCATGCCCTCCTCGTCATCATCGTCCAGCAGCTCCAGCTCGCCATCCATGCCGAGCACCAGCAGCAGTTCGTCACGATCCAGCCCGTCGATGCCGAGCAGCAGTTCTTCCAGTTCCAGCTCATCAATGCCCTCTATGCCCTCCAGTTCTACGGCCGGCAGTTCATCCAGCATGCCCAGCCTGCCCTCGGGGCGGCCGTCTGAATCGGCTTCCTCATCGTCGAGCTCGTCCAGTAGTTCCAGTGGGATGCCGAGCAGCAGCTCCAGTTCATCGAGCACCTCCAGCGGGATGCCCGGCAGCACTTCTTCCAATGATTCGGCCGGTACCAGCGGCATGCCTGCAGACGGTTCGCCAATTCCGGGCAGCGTCAGCCGGTCGAGTGGGGAGTCTGGCGAAAGTGGCGAAGCCGGAGAAGAAGGTGAAGACGGCATTGACGTCAACGTATCGGTAAATGGCACCCAGTTGCCTGGCTTGCCCGGCCTGCCTGCCCCTCCCGGTGGCATGCCTGGGATGCCCGGAATGCCTGGGTCTTCCGGGGGAATGCCGAGCGCAGGTGGGGGTTTGCCCGGTATGCCGGGTCTGCCTGGCATGCCAGGATCACCGGGGTCGACAGGTACTGGCAGCGGCAGCGGTGACATTCTGGCCGGTAGCGCCGGCAGCAATGGCAACGGCACGCTCGATGGTAACGATCCGTTTGGCGGTCTCGGCCGCAATGGTAACGGCAGCGTCATGACCGCGGCTGAACGCCGTGCCGTATTGGATGGCCGTCTTGAAGCCAGTTACGGCACCTTCGACGGCATGATCATCGGTGAACGCCAGCGCTCAGTGGCCGATGCCAATGCAGCGGGCAGCTCTGTCATGGGCACCGGCGCTGGCGAAAACGGCGAAGGCGAAGCTGGTGGTCAGGAAGGCGGCGAAGGCGCCTTTGGCGAGGGCGCAACCGTCATGGCCTCGGCCAATACCGGCGGCAGTGGCGGCAACGGCACCATGCCCGACGGCGGCCTCGTGCGTGACGGCGAGTACTCGAACCAGAACAAGCCAACTTTTGCACCGCCGGGTGACATCCCGAGTGGCGATGACGATGATGTGGTGGCCCGTCAGCTGCGCGAAGCTGCGCTGCACGAGCCCGATGCTGAATTGCGTGAAAAACTGTGGGACGAATATCGCCAGTACACCGGTCTGAGTACGCAGTAGTATCTGGTTCGGAATATTGCCTTGATTGAACGTGTGGTTGATGACATGAGAACCGTGATGAATGCCCGCCAAGGGAATGTAGTAAAAACTTCATTGCTGACGATGTCTGCGCTGGCCCTTATTCTGGCCAGCTCCGCTTGCAGCACCCAAACGGTCAAGACGACGACGTTGACGCCGATCGTCACCGAACAGGTCAGCGTCGCCGAAGACGAACTGCTCGACGTCGGCATCGCCGTCTTTTTGCCCGGCCTTGATGACATTCCGAAGAATCGCGAGGAGCTGACCTTCTCCGACGTCCGCATGGCGGAAACCCAGTTTGTCTCCTACCAGATTGCGCAAACGCTGCAGAACAGCGGTTCCTGGGGCGTGGTGCGCGTGAACCCGAATGACTTGTCGGCTTCTGATCTGGCCGTACGCGGCTCAATCCTGCAGAGTGACGGCGAAACCATGGTCGTCAAAGTGTCGGTTACCGATGCCACCGGCAAGTTGTGGTACGAAAAGGAATACGAGGAAGTTGTCAGCAAGTACAGCTACGACCCGCGCCTGCGTCGCAACGAAGATCCCTTTCAGGGTCTGTACAACCGCGTCGCCAACGACATCCTCGCCTATCGCCAGAAGAATTTTGATCGCAATGAACTGCTGACGATCCGTACTGTTTCGCGCCTGCAGTTCGCGAAGAGCTTTGCGCCGCAGGTGTTCGATCAATACCTGACGACCGGCCGCGAAGGCACGTTGCAGTTGGCGCGCTTGCCGGCTGCAGACGATCCGATGCTGCGCCGCATCGACAACATCCGCGAACGCGACTATCTCTACATCGACGCCTTGCAGGATTACTACGGCAACTATGTGCGCCAGATGGAAGGTCCCTATACAAACTTCCGCCGCGAGAGTTACGAGGAAGTCATCAAGTATGACCGTCTGCGCGCGGCCGCCACTCGCAACATGGTGCTCGGCGTTGCGGCCATCGTGGGCGGTCTCGTGGCCACACAGAGCAACAGTAGCGCAGTGCAATACTCCGCTTATGGCGGTCTGTTTGGCGGCGGTTACCTGATCAAGGATGCTTTCGGCAAGCGGGATGAAGCACAGCTACAACTCGAAACCCTGGCAGAACTTGGCAACTCACTGGAATCCGAAATTGCGCCGCAGACAATCGAGCTGGATGAGAAGGTTGTGACACTGACGGGCACTGTGCAGGAACAGTACTCGCAGTGGCGCGAGATTCTGGCGGATATCTATACCGCTGAAACCGGCGGAGCACCTGCGGTCACTACCACCATCGACACTACGCCGGCACCAACGCCACAGAATTGATCCAATCGCGGGGCGACGTTTGCCCCGCCACTCATTCTGCTTTAGATCACACTACCACTGCGCATGTGCGATTCAGGCCCGAGCGGCTTGAACACGATCAGCAACTGCGGCAACAACGTCAACGATCCCGCCAACGCCAATATCATCGCCAGACTCGTCAGCAGGCCGAAGTACACCGTCGGCACAAAATTCGACAACACCAGAATCGAGAAGCCGGCGATGATCGTGAAGTTGGTGTAGTAGATGCCCTTGCCGATGCTTTCGTGGCAGTAATGCATGGTCGCGCGGTAATCACCGAAGCGGCTGAAACTTTCCTTGTAGCGATGCAGATAGTAAATCGTGTTGTCGACACCGATGCCGACGGAGATCGCGGCAATCGTGATTGTCATCATGTCGAGCGGTATCCTCAGCCAGCCCATCAGACCCAACACAACAAACGTGGCGATGAAGGTCGGTATGGTGCCGATCAGCGCAAGGCTGAACGAACGGAACAACACGACGAACATGCCAAATGTCACCAG
>JAZKEH010000235.1:0-5465 GCA_040387155.1 Pseudomonadota bacterium
AAAACTAATGCAGTTGGGCAGTTGGATAAGGTCACGCAAGATGAGTTGCTGATTCAAACGAGCGACTTCATCTCGCAACGCCGCGGCCTCTTCAAACTCCAGATTACGGGCATGCTGCAACATCTTGTCTTCGAGTGTTTTTATGCGAGCCGTGATTTCCGCCTCCGACAAGACAACCTTTGATTTGCGGTAATCTTCCCTTCTCTCTGCAACCCTGGATGCTGATTTCCTCCCTGGGACCAACGTATTTGTGGGGGAGGTGTCCAAGGCATCGTTCACGGACTTGCTGATACCTTTCGGTGTTATGCCGTGCTCAGTGTTGTATTCGGACTGGATGCGACGCCGCTCAAGCGTAACGGCTATGGCCCTTTCCATGGAGCCGGTCATACGATCGGCATACAGGATAACCTTGCCATTGATATTGCGGGCAGCGCGACCAATGGTCTGGATCAGGGAACGCTCTGATCGCAGGAAACCCTCCTTGTCCGCGTCCATGATTGCCACCAGCGAGACTTCTGGCAGATCCAGCCCTTCCCGCAACAGGTTGATACCTACCAACACATCGAAAACCCCTAGGCGCAGATCGCGCAGGATTTCCATGCGTTCAACTGTCTCAATATCCGAATGGAGATAGCGCACCTTGATACCATTGTCGGCCAGGTAATCAGTCAAATCTTCGGCCATTCGTTTCGTGAGTACGGTTACCAGCACCCGCTCACCGTCGACAATACGCTTTTTAGCCTCTGCCAGCAGATCATCCACCTGATGCAATGCTGGCCTGACCTCTGGTTCGGGATCGATCAAACCAGTTGGCCGCACAACCTGCCGCACCAGTTGCTGCTGTTTGACCTCCTCATAGGGACCAGGTGTTGCAGAAACGAAAATCAATTGCGGGGCTAGCGCTTCCCATTCCTCGAAGCGTAATGGGCGATTATCGAGTGCTGACGGCAGTCGGAATCCGTATTGGACAAGGGTTTCCTTGCGCGATCTGTCACCCTTGAACATGGCCCCGATCTGGGGAATTCCGACATGGGATTCGTCTACTACGACAAAGCCGTCCAGCGGCAAATAGTCAAACAAGGTCGGTGGCGGCTCACCGGGGCCTCGCCCGGAAAGAAAACGGGAATAGTTTTCAATGCCTGTGCAGTAGCCGAGTTCCTGGATCATTTCGAGGTCAAATTGGGTGCGCTGCTGCAAACGCTGTGCCTCTACCAACTGGTTGTTCTGTTGGAGCACCTCCAAACGCACCTTCAGCTCTTCCTTGATCTGGTCGACCGCCTTCAACATTTGATCTCTTGGCGTCACATAATGGGATTTCGGGAACACCGTTAACTCCCGCTCCCTGCTGATTATCGCGCCTGTCAGCGGATCAAAATAAGAAAGGCTTTCGATTTCGTCGTCGAACAACTCAACCCTGATTGCACTCACATCCGACTCAGCCGGAAAAATATCAATGACATCCCCTCGGACGCGATAATGCGCACGATAAAGGTCCATCTCATTACGGGTGTACTGCAGCTCCGCCAATTTCTTCAGCAGCGAGCGCTGATCCAATTTGTTGCCGACCTTAAGCTGCAACACCATGTTCAGGTATGAAGCCGGATCCCCAAGACCATAGATGCAGGAGACTGTGGCAACCACCACCACATCCTTGCGCTCAAGCAAGGACTTGGTGGCCGAGAGCCTCATCTGTTCGATGTGTTCATTGATCGTCGCATCTTTTTCTATGTAGGAATCGGAGGACGGAACGTACGCTTCCGGTTGGTAGTAGTCGTAGTAGGAAACAAAATATTCAACAGCATTTTCCGGAAAGAACTCCTTCAACTCGCCATAAAGCTGCGCAGCCAGCGTTTTGTTCGGGGCCATTACAAGGCAGGGTCTTTGCACCGTGGCAATGACGTTCGCCACGGTATAGGTTTTGCCCGATCCGGTTACACCCAACAGAGTCTGGGCTGAAAGACCGTCAGCCAGCCCCTGCGCCAGTTTTTCGATGGCTTGCGGCTGATCTCCGGCTGGAGGAAAAGGAGAATGCAATTTGAATTGCTGATTCATGAAAGCGAAATGCTACGCGTAAAAGAAGAGATTCTAAGCCACTGCCAGCCGGCAAGACATCGAGAACTCCATGCAGGGAATTGTGGGAAATTCGAAAAGCTTGGCCGGAGGCTGGTTGACCTATCCACCAAATCTAATTACCATGCGCGCCTTCAAGATTGTTGCTGTTTTTCTGCAACTTGCTTGCGGTACTGCCCAATAGCTCAATGGTAGAGTAGGTGACTGTTAATCACTTGGTTCCTGGTTCGAGCCCAGGTTGGGCAGCCAATCTTGATCTTGTTTTGTATCCTTCGTACCCTTTCGCTGGCCCGTCACATTTGTCGTGACTTCGCGCCCTCCTCCTTCGCATCCTCCTCGGTTGTCCCAAGATTGATTCAGAGGCAGACGCGCCTGATTACCCCTTGAATAGCGGCAGCACTTTGGCTTTTCTGCCATCTTGCGACTGTTCAAAAGACTGCATGTCCAGCAAAGGATCGCTCGGCGTCTCCTTGGACACAAAACCACCGATGGCCTCACCCAAAATGTCGCGAATGCGCGTCTGATCAAGCTCCTGACAAGCGACCTCCAGGCGTGAGAGCAAGCTTTCCAGCTCTTCCCACGACAGGAAGTCCTCTTCGGCTCGCATGATCTTCGGATGGTCAGTGCCAGTGACCTGCTCACCAATCAAAAGCTCCTCATACAATTTCTCACCAGGCCGCAAACCGGTGTACTCGATTGCGATATCGCCATTGGGGCTGCGCTCGTCTTTCACCATGAATCCCATCAGGTGGATCATCTTCCTGGCAAGGTCGACAATCCTCACCGGTTCATTCATGTCCAGCACAAACACGTCACCGCCAGAAGCCATGGAGCCTGCCTGAATAACTAGCTGGGCAGCTTCCTGCACTGTCATGAAATAACGGGTAACTTCAGAGTGCGTGACAGTGATCGGGCCACCCTGCGCAATCTGCTTGCGGAAAAGCGGCACAACGGAACCGGATGAGCCAAGCACGTTACCGAACCGTACCATCGAGAAACGAGTGGAGCGTTCCTTCACAGAGAGTGATTGCAGGATTTGTTCGGCAAAACGTTTGGTGGCTCCCATTACGTTGGCAGGGCGTACTGCTTTATCGGTCGAGATAAATACAAAATGCTCAACCTTGTACTTGGCGGCAGCTCTCGCCAACACGAGGGTACCGAAGATATTGTTCTGCACCCCTTCGATGATGTTCTTTTCCACCATCGGCACCTGCTTGTACGCGGCGGCGTGATAAACGGTTCTGACGTTAAATTTGCGCAACACGCTTTCTATAAGGCTCTGGTTGCATACCGAGCCGAGCAAGGCAGTAATTTTTATGTCTCTGCCCAACTCCATCACTCGCAGTGTTTCACGCAATTCATTTTCGATTGTGTACAACCCGTATTCCGAATTGTCGAACAGGAGCATATGGCTCGGCTTCAGCTTGATGATCTGGCGACAAAGCTCTGAACCAATTGAGCCACCCGCGCCAGTAATAAGGACATTGCCAGATTCAATACAGGCGCCCATCAATTGGGGATCGGGTGGCACTATGTCGCGACCCAGCAAGTCTTCGATATGAATGTCCCTGATTTCATCAACTCTCACCTTGCCCGACACTATGTCGAACAAATCAGGCACAGTGCGAACATGGATAGGATGCATTTCCAGATTGTTGAGTATTTGCTTGCGCTCGGCATGGGTAGCAGAGGGAATTGCCAACAGAATTTGCCGCACAGAAAAATTGTCTATCAGCTCGCGCAATGACACCGGCGCATAAACACGAATGCCATGAACTGTATTGCCGATCACACTCTCATCGTCATCTATGAAAGCCACAGGCACATACTGATCGCCATTGATAATCGCAGCTACCAGTTGCATGCCCGAACTGCCTGCGCCATAAATGATTACCGGTTCACGCGGGCGAAAGTTCTGCATCATGCCGCGCAGGGTAAGTTTTGCCGCGAATCGCAAGCCGCCAGTCATCAGCAGCGCCATCATCCAGAACACCAGGATTGCTTGTCCGGGAAAATCGATGGCATTGGTCAGATAGACAGCACACGTTGATACGAGTGTACTAAGAGTGATGCCCTTGAGAATCACAAGAACTGATTGCAGCCCCATGTAAAGCAATACGGTTCTGTAAAGACCAGCTGCATGAAAAATCACGACACTACTGATCGCGCAGAAGAGGAAATAAAGCAGGAAGTCGCCGGGGGGGTTGTTGGTAAAGTATTCCGGGCTTACCAGGATAACTGACAGCCAGAGCGCGGTCATGATGCACACAGCATCTACCACCATCAGCAATAGCTGTTTGACCGATCTGGAGAATTCCAGGGCACTTATTTTCATGATGTACTCCTATCGTTCCTTCCTTTCTATCATTCCCCCTGAAACACGTTGCAATTCCGTTTCAAGTGAAAAACATCTCCTTTGTGATCGTGCTATTGAGCACCCGCAGTCTGCATCGACGCAGATCTTCTCACTGCATGAACCAAAACCATAAGGGGCGCTACAGCCACCACCGAGAGCACTGCTCCAAATTCCGGTTTGCGCACTGTCAACCAGGCAAGGGGCAACAACCAGAACACATTGATTGCCATGTAGGTTGCTACCACCCGACCGTGACTTTTCCAGCGAACTGCCAGCAATTGGTAGGCATGCGTACGATGTGGATGGTACCACACAGCCCCCTCGCGGAACCGCCCTAAAAGGGTGGTGGTACTGTCCGCAACGAACGCTCCAGCCAAAACCAGGATCGTCCAGATTTCAAGCAGCCCTTCCCTGACAAAGGAGAGAGCCAACACCACGAGGACATACCCAAGGAAATAGCTGCCTGCATCCCCCATAAAAAGCTGCGCCCGGGGGAGATTGAAAAAGAGAAACCCGCAAACGGCGGCGCCCAGCGCCAACATTACATTGCTGTGTTGTCCGGCCGCAGCCAGTAATGGGATTGCCAAACAAAAAAACAGTGCTTGCGTCACTGCCAAAGCATCAATGCCATCCATGAAGTTGTACAAATTGACATGCCATAACAGCGCCAATACCAACAGTAATGCAAGCCAACTACCACCAATTGTTATTGATTGAAAAACTGGTAGCGGTGGCATTTGCAGCAGGAAAGGCAGGAGTACAAGGCCAGCCACAACCTGCAGTACAAGACGCAACCGGATGCCAAGATTGCGAAAGTCATCCAGCAACCCAACGAAGGCCAATAGCATTGCGCCCACCAATGCCAATGCGCCTTGCCAATCAGGCAAGACCTCATGCCGTCGCCAGTACGCGTAGACCATGAATACCAGTACGAAGCCTATGCCTCCCCCGCTGGGGGTGGGGATCACGTGAGAACTGCGTGAGTTGGGCGGAATAAGCCACTGGCGGCTACGAGAGAGCCGCAGCCAAATCGCCGTCA
>JAZKEH010000235.1:5475-5779 GCA_040387155.1 Pseudomonadota bacterium
ATGGTTCATGCATCAGTCGAGCTTGATGCGATCCTTGTTGAGCGAGATCGTCATCTCTCCAATGCCATTCACTTCCTTCAGTTGTTCAACGCTGGTGAAAGGACCGTGATCTTCCCTGAACTTTACGATGGCCTTGGCCTTCGCTGCTCCTACCCCCACCAGAACGTCAGCAAGGGTTTCAGCATCGGCAGCGTTGATATTGACCTGCTGTTCAGCCGGGATTTGCGCCTCAGCTGTCTGCGCGTGGACCAATACCGGGGCGCTGGCAAGAGCCAGGGAAAGACCACCAACAACCAACAAATTG
>JAZKEH010000235.1:5789-40026 GCA_040387155.1 Pseudomonadota bacterium
GAATGCAAATGCTCATGTATTCCTCCGTGAATAGTCAGCAGCGACGATGCTGCCCTCACAACATAGCAGAGCTTTCAGATTTTGCCGTGAATTTCGAGTTGGATTTCCCGCAGCTTTTCTGCAGGGTTGGCTGCCTGTGTTATCGGACGACCGATCACCAGATAGCTGCTGCCCTTTGCAATCGCAGTCGCGGGAGTTTCCGTGCGCTTCTGGTCACCAGCACTATCACCTGCGGGTCGAATACCGGGTGTTACCAACAGAAATTCGCTACCAAAATTCTGCCGCAGGACTTCGATTTCCCGTGCGGAGCAAACCACACCGTCGAGTCCCGACTCTGCAGTCAGCCGGGCAAGGCGGAGTACTTGTTCATCTGCAGCGCCTGTCACACCGGTCTCGTTCAAATCCTGCGAAGACATGCTTGTAAGCACGGTGACTGCGATGAGTTTCGTTGAGCGTGTGGTACCCACAGCTTTGGCTGCAGCTTCCATCATGGTGCGACCACCAGTCGCATGTACATTGACCATCCATACGCCCAGATCAACTGCTGCCGAGACTGCACCGGCCACGGTATTCGGAATGTCGTGGAATTTCAGATCCAGAAAAATCTCAAAACCCTGCTTACTGATCTGTTTTACAAGCTCGGGGCCGAATCGGGTAAACATCTCCTTCCCTATTTTCACGCGACACATGGAAGGATCCAGCAAATCAAGCAACTTGAGCGCCTCACGAGCATCGGAGTAATCAAGTGCAATGATAAGGGGGCGGTTGTCTTTCATGAGGATCCTTCAGGAGGGTGTAGTCAGGTTTTCGTGGTTATAGCTGATTCGATCATCCAACGGCTTCACCATTCCCCATCGGCTGCAACCAGGACACAACCAGTGCATGCTCTTGAGTTCAAAACCGCAATTATCACAGCGATAGTGGGGTGAGTTGGCCAAATGCTGGCCAAGCAAAGACGAGCCAAGCTCGAGTACTTGGGCTTGCGTCTTCGGCTCCCTCCTCACGGCGAGCGCGAGTGATTGCGCCAATAATGACAACGAAGGCCTGGCCCGCAACTGTGGCAACAGGAAGTTGAGCGCTTCGTCTTCGCCTTGTTGTCGTGCTATTCCGGCGACACTGTCGAGGATGTGTCGCGACTCATTGCTGATTTCTCCCCCTTCATCCATTAGTCCGGTGATTTGCCGTTCCAGCCCGGACCGCTGCAGATTGAGTCGTAATTCCTCACTGGCTTCATGAGCAAACGAGGGGTCGAATTGTGCAACCTTGAGCAGTGCTTTCACCGCTTCTTTAGGTGCACCAGCCAATGACTCGAGCCGTCCCGTCATAAGATATATGCGCACGTTGTGCCGGCAAATTTGCAGGGCTTTTTTCAGCTCTTCGCGCGCAGGTTCAAGCTCGCCTGCTTTCATTTTCATATCGGCCAGTTCGCAGTGGTAATGCGAAGCCTGCAACTGGATTTCCTGCCTGCGATGGGGCGAACAGATTTTTTGCAATTCGGTAGCCGCTGCCAGCGCCTTCTGCCATTCCTTTTCTTTCTGGAATACCGTAATCGCCAATCCCAGCGCCACTTCCTTGAGTGCCGGCGGTGTATTCATCAAGTCCTCCAGCAAGCGCTCGGCACGATCAAGCAGTCCGGCAGAAATGAAACTGCGCACCAGTTGTATCTTGATCTCGGATTGTTCTCTGCCGGAGAAGCTATTGCTGTCGAGCAGCTGCTGATAGTGCGAAATCGAACGATCAACCTTGCCGCGTCGACGCAACAGGGTACCCAGCGCGAGGTGAGTGGCAAGCGTATCGGAATTGACTTCAAGCGCTTCGATGAAAACATCGATTGCATCGTCAGGCTCGTCGTTGAGCAGGTAGTTGAGGCCGACAAAGTAATCCTGCTGCTGGCTGCGCTTCAGACCAGGAAACGGGTGGAAGCGACTACGATAGCCTGCTGCCCAGGCGAGACCGATCGCAATGAGCACCAGCAGGAAAGTAAATACTGAAGTGGGCTGTTCCATGTGTATGCCGGGTCTACATCAACCTGTCTGGGACAAGGAAACCGCCTGGCGAATTACTGGATACTGGCGTTAACCCTGTCGCGCAATTCCTTGCCTGGTTTGAAATGGGGTACATATTTGCCGCTCAACACTACAGGTTCGCCGGTCTTGGGATTGCGTCCGGTACGCGGCTCGCGATAGTGCAGGGAAAAACTGCCGAAACCACGAATCTCGATGCGACCACCATCGGACAGCACATCAGTCATGTAATTGATAATGGCCTTCACTGCCAGCTCGATATCCTTGGCTGACAACTGGGTGTGTCGTGCTGCAATTTGTTCGATAAGTTCAGATTTGGTCATAACGATCCTTTATGTAATCGAGCTTACTGACTCAAGTCCTTTGCTGTACTGCTTACAGGAAAGAGTTCTTGCCTATTGCTTGTGCGTTGTTGCGGTCACTGCTTTGTAAAACAGTGAAGACGCCGGCATTGCCAGCGTCTTCACGTACAAAAGTATTACTCTTTGTTCATCTTGGCCTTGATGAGGTCACCCACAGTAGCCGGAGCTGCGGTGTTGGAGCTCTTGCTGTTGTGTTCCTTGATGGAATCCTTCTCTTCTTCCATGTCCTTGGCTTTGATGGAAAGACCCAAAACGCGGTTCTTGCGATCAACGTTGGTGATCATCAGCTCCACCTTGTCGCCGACATTCAGCGCGTTACGGGCATCTTCAACGCGGTCACGGCTGATTTCAGACGCTTTCAAAATTCCTTCCACGCCTTCAGCAAGAATGATCACAGCTTCTTTCGCTTCAACTGACTTGATGGTGCCTTTGACAATGGCGCCCTTCTCGTTCGAGCTCAGGAAGTTGACGAATGGATCGCCAGACATCTGTTTGACGCCGAGCGAAATACGTTCGCGCTCAGGGTCAATAGACAGAATGACGGTTTCCAGTTTGTCGCCCTTGGTGAACTGACGTACTGCCTGTTCGCCCGGCTCGTCCCACGAAATGTCGGACAGATGTACCAGACCATCGATGTCGCCTTCGAGACCGATGAAGATACCGAAGTCAGTGATGGATTTGATGTTGCCGGAGATCTTGTCGCCTTTCTGGTACTTGGAAGCAAACGCATCCCAGGGATTCTGTTTGCACTGTTTGATACCAAGGGAGATACGACGACGTTCCTGGTCGATGTCGAGAATCATCACTTCCACTTCGTCGCCCAGCTGGACGATCTTGGATGGATGGATGTTCTTGTTGGTCCAGTCCATTTCGGACACGTGCACCAGACCTTCCACACCTTCTTCCAGTTCTGCAAAGCAGCCGTAGTCGGTCAGGTTGGTAATGACAGCCTTGACCTTGGTGTTTTCCGGGTAGCGACGCTTGATTTCGACCCATGGATCTTCGCCCAGCTGTTTCAGGCCGAGGGATACACGGTTGCGTTCGCGGTCGAACTTGAGGACTTTGACTTCCACTTCGGCGCCCACGGCAACGATCTCGCTTGGATGCTTGATACGTTTCCAGGACATGTCAGTGATGTGCAACAGACCGTCGATGCCACCGAGATCAACGAAGGCGCCGTAGTCGGTGAGGTTCTTGACCACGCCCTTGACGGACTGGCCTTCCTGCAAGCTGTTCAACAACGCATCGCGCTCGCCGGTGTTAACCGACTCGAGCACTGCACGACGGGAAACCACAACGTTGTTGCGTTTCTGGTCCAGCTTGATGAGTTTGAATTCCAGTTCCTTGCCTTCCAGATGGGTGGTGTCGCGGATCGGACGGATGTCAACCAACGAACCCGGCAAGAACGCGCGGATGGTATTTACATCAACAGTAAAGCCGCCTTTGACCTTGCCATTGATAACGCCCATGACCGCAGTGCCTTTTTCGAAGGCTTCTTCCAGTACCAGCCAGGTTTCAGCACGCTTGGCTTTTTCACGGGAGAGTTTGGTTTCGCCGTAGCCGTCTTCAACAGCATCAAGGGATACCTTCACCTTGTCGCCTACGCTCAGCGTAAATTCGCCGGCGTCGTTGAGGAATTCGGATTTGGCAATGACACCTTCGGATTTGAGGCCGGCGTGTACAGTCACCCATTCGCTGTCGATTTCAATGATGGTACCGGTAACGATCGAACCGGTTTGCATGTCGAGGTCGTTCAGACTCTCGTTAAACAGATCGGCAAAACTTTCGCTGCCGGTGTATAGGGGTGTCGCAGTTGTGTTCATAGGATTACCTGCTTTCCGTATCACAGCCAATACGGGGGGGTCTGGTTTATGAAACCCGGCCTGGGCTGGCAGGACGGGTGTGGAGCAACTTGCAAAACAAATTCAAACAAATCGAAGGGCAGCATTTACCGGCGCCATGATCTGAGCCATTACCTGCTCAATCGACAACGGACCGGTATCAATGATCAGCGCATCTTCTGCGGGCTTCAGCGGCGAGGCTTTGCGAGTGGAATCCCGCTCATCCCGCGCCTGAATGTCGCGCAAAAGGGCGGGCAGACTAACATTAACTTCCTTATCTATCAACTGGTTATAGCGTCTTTGCGCTCTTGTCTCGGCACTTGCTGTAAGGAAGAACTTGCAGAGGGCATCGGGGAAAACGACCGTACCCATGTCACGGCCATCGGCAACCAGGCCGGGCGACTGGCGGAAATCGTGCTGCCGCTGCAACAAGGCTGCCCGTAAAGCAGGGTCAGAGGCGATCCTGGACGCCATCGCCCCGCTCTCTTCCAACCTGATCTGTGCTGACACTTCCGTCCCGTCAAGGGTAATGGAACCCCGGAAATGGCTGGAAAATTCGACGGTCATCTCCAGCGCCAGCCGACAGAGCCCGGCAGAATCCTCTGGGTCCACGCCATGCTGCAGGGCAGCCAGTCCGACTATCCGGTAAAGCGCTCCACTGTCCAGGATGTGCCAACGCAATTCGGCCGCCAGCAACTGGGCAATGGTTCCCTTGCCAGTGCCGCTGGGGCCGTCGATGGTGATAACAGGAGGCAGAGACAGATCAGCCATGGCTTTGGCTGAGCGTGATGCCGCAACGCTGGACGAGCTCAACGAAACCCGGGAAGGACGTCGCGACATTGTTGCAGTCCAGAATCCTGATCTCGCCACTGGCTCGCAACGCCGCCATCGTGAACGACATCGCAATACGATGATCACCATGACTGTTAATGGTGCCGGCACCGAACTTGCCATTGCCGCCAAAACCTTCGATAACAATACCGTCTGGCTTCACTTCATGTTTGACGCCGAGAATGGCAAGACCATCAGCCATCGTCTGGATGCGATCACTCTCCTTTACGCGCAGTTCTTCAGCACCGGACAGTACAGTCATGCCTTCGGCACAGGAAGCCGCGATGAACAGCGAGGGAAATTCATCAATGGCCAAAGGCACCTGGTCTTCGGGTATACGAATACCTTTCAATGGCGCATAACGCACGCGGATATCAGCCACAGGTTCACCACCGGCAACATACTCACGCAAGTATTCGATGTTGGCGCCCATCATTCGCAAAATATTGATGACACCCGTGCGAGTTGGATTGATGCCGACATGGCGCAAGGTCAGATCCGCGCCAGGGCAAATGCTCGCGCCAACGAGGAAAAATGCCGCTGAAGAAATATCCGCCGGCACATCAATGTGACCCGCTTTGAGCTTGCCACCACCTTTGACACGCACTTCCTGACCGTTAACGTTCACCTCGTAGCCGAACCCCTGCAACATACGTTCAGTGTGATCACGACACGGTGCGGGCTCGACCAGGCGGGTTTCGCCGCCGCTATAAAGCGCCGCCAGCAACAAACAGGATTTCACCTGCGCACTTGCCATCGGCATCGCATAATCAATTCCCTGCAGTGGGGCCGGCTCAATATGAATCGGGCATAAGCCACCTTCCTGCAAAGCCAAATTCGCCCCCATGCGACGTAGCGGTTCAGCGACACGTTTCATCGGTCGCTTGGACAAGGAGCTGTCACCTGTGAGTACGGTACTGAATTTCTGACCAGCCAACAGACCTGACAGCAGGCGCATTGAGGTGCCGGAATTACCCAGATACAGCGGCTTCACCGGCGCTTTCAAGCCGTGCATGCCAACACCGTGGATGATGACTTTGCCTGCGCTCGGCCGTTCAATCTGTACGCCCATGTCGCGAAATGCCTGCAAGGTACACAGAGCGTCTTCACCTTCGAGAAAACCTTCCACCGTCGTAGTGCCGTCTGCCAGCGAACCCAGCATGATGGACCGGTGTGAAATTGATTTGTCACCAGGCACACGAATTTCGCCGCGCAAATTGCCGCCAGCCTCTACCTGATAAACCAGATCGTGTTGTTCAAGTGGCGAGGAATTGTTGGACATCATCTACTCCGTAGCTTTGGGTTTCTGGCCCTTGCTGAAGGCTAAAAACACATTGCGCGACGCGTTGGCGCGCTTGAAAGTTTTATGCAATTCATCCGCGTTGCGGTGCACAAGCAGATCACGCAGCCGCTGCAGGTCCTGCGTGTATTCATCAAGGATACGCACCGTAGCGTCTGCATTGGTGACAAAAATATCACGCCACATCACCGGATCACTGGATGCAATGCGGGTGAAATCGCGAAAACCACCAGCAGCGTAGCGGAAAATGTCCTCGCGCGTGCCTTGCTGCGACAACGTATCGACCAGCGCAAACGCCAGCAAATGCGGCAAGTGACTGGTTGCTGCCAACACTTCGTCATGATGCTCGACACTCATACTCAACACTTCAGCGCCAATGGCACGCCACAACTCCGACACCAGCGCTACGGCTGCAGTGTTGGTGTGGGCAAGCGGTGTCACGATGACTTTACGTCCCTGGTAAAGGTCGGATTTGGAAGCGGTATAGCCGCTCTGTTCAGAGCCGGCGATAGGATGGCCTGGCACGAAATTCACGGGCACCGTACCAAATACGCGCGTCGCTGCATCTACCACTGCACCTTTGACACTGGCTACATCAGTAACCACGGTGTGCGGCGCCAACAACGGCGCCAGTTCGTGCAACGTCTGCTCAATGGCAAGCACCGGCATGCCAAGAATAATGAGATCTGCATCGCGACAATGCGTCGGCAACTCAGTGCTCCAGCCAGCGATGCTCCCTTCTGACTGTGCCTGCTCCAGAACCTTTGCGCTGCGTCCTACAGCAAATACCTGACAGCCGCATTGCAAACGCTGTAATGCTCGCGCGACGGAGCCACCAATCAGACCAAGACCAATAATGACAATTTTCTTGCCAGCAAAGGGGTATGTCATGACATGACCGCCTGCGGATAGGAGCCAAGCCATTTCACATCAAGCTTCAGCTGCTGCAACGTCGCCATCGTGTCCTTGATGTTGATATCCTGGATATGACCTTCGAAATCGACAAAGAATGAATACGACCATGCCGATTTGCGTGAAGGTCGCGTTTCCAGCTTGGTCAGGCTGACGCCATGGCGATAGAACGGCTCCAACGCATGAAACAGTGTGCCCGGCTCATTCGGCGCAGAGACCACTAGCGATGTCCTGTCCCTGCCGGTGGGTTCCGTAAGGCAATCACGGCAGATGACGACGAAGCGGGTGGTATTGTCGTGAGTGTCTTCGATGGATTCTGCAATCAGTTTCAATCCGTACAATTTGGCAGCGGTTTGTCCGGCAATTGCCGCAACGCCCTGAGCTCCGCCAAGCCCGTAGGACTCAGGAGAGGCTGCCATCCGCGCAGCCTCGGCATTGCTGCTGACGGGCACTCGTTTGGCATTGGGATAGTGTTTGTCGAGATAGGCGCGACATTGACCCAGCGACTGCTGGTGCGAATAGACCTCTCTGATGTCTCCGCTCGCCACCGATTCACTTGCCATCAGACAATGACGAATGCGCAACAAGTGCTCGGCATAAATCTGCACGGTAGAACTGGCTGGCAGCGTAGCCAACGAATCCAGCGTGACGGTGATCGAACCTTCTGTGGAATTTTCGATAGGCACTACGCCCCAGCGCACCTTGCCAGCCTCTACAGCGGCAAACACATCACGAATATCAGTTAACGGTAGCCATTGAGAACCAGCACCGAACAACGCCAGCGCCGCTTCATGCGAATAAGTACCGGCGGGTCCGAGGAACGCGACGCCGGCACCGCCGTCAAGCGGGGTCGCCGTTGCCACTGTCTTGATCGCTCTGGTTGTCGTTGGAAGCTGTATCCTGGTCGTCATCATCAATGGCAGCGGTTTCGACGTCAGCTGCCACTTTGCCACGCACCGCAGGACGCGGCGCCGCATTCTCATCCGGCTCCTCTACGCGCACCACACCTACCAATGTTTCCTCTTCCTTCAGACGAATGAGCCGTACACCCTGGGTGTTGCGACCTTGCGAGGAAATTTCATCGACACGCGTACGCACCAAGGTGCCCTTATCGCTGATAAGCATGATTTCATCACCGTCGAACACCTGGATGGCACCCACAATCGCCCCATTACGTTCGCTGGCTTGAATACCAATGACACCCTGACCGCCACGACCATGCACCGGGAATTCTTCAACGGCAGTGCGCTTGCCATAACCATTAACACTGACTGCCAGTATCTGGCCGCCCTGCTGTGGAATGATCATGTCCACCATGCGATGGCCTTCCTGCAAGCGTATGCCCCGCACACCGCGCGCAGTACGACCCATCGCACGCACGGTACTCTCATTGAATCGCACCGCTTTGCCGCTGCTGCTATAAAGCACCACATCGCACAAGCCGTCGGTGATTGCGGTTTTCACCAGCGTATCGCCCTCGTCGAGTTCGAGCGCGCGCAATCCCACTGTGCGTTGGTTGGCGAACGCCGTGAGTTCAGTTTTCTTCACAGTACCGCTCGCTGTGGCCATGAAGATGAATTTGTTATCTGTGTATTCTCGTACAGGCAACAGACTGGTGATCTTTTCGCCATCCGACAATTCCAGAATGTTGACGATAGGTTTGCCGCGGGATGTGCGGCTGGCCACCGGAATCATGTACACCTTCAACCAATAGACCTTGCCGAGGTTGGTGAAGCACAACAATGTGTCGTGTGAACTCGCGACCAACAGATGTTCAACGAAATCTTCGTCTTTGACAGTTGCTGCCGCCTTGCCCATGCCACCACGCTTCTGCGCTTCGTAATCCGTCAGCGGTTGGGTTTTGGCATAACCGCTTTGCGAAATCGTAACGACGCGATCTTCTTCGGTAATGAGGTCTTCCATCGTCAGATCGAGCTGCGAGGCAGCGATCTCGGTACGACGTTCATCGCCATAGGCGTCGTTGATTTCCTGCAGCTCGCCGCGAATAACGCTCATCAGGCGCGTTTCGCTACCCAGAATATCGAGGTAGTCAGCAATCTGCCTCAGCAAGTCCTGGTAGTCGGCCAGCAGCTTTTCATGCTCGAGGCCGGTCAGACGATGCAAGCGCAATTCAAGAATGGCCTGTGCCTGATCCGGCGACAAATGATAAACCGTTCCCTTCAGGCCGTATTGTTCCGGCAGCTCCTGCGGACGACAGGCATCCACCGGCGAATCGCCCAGCAGAGCCAGTACTCCGCGTGAATCCCAGGCTTGCGCCAACAATTTCTCTTTTGCTTCGGACGCATTCGGGGAAGCCTTGATCAACTCGATGATGGCATCGATGTTGGCCAGTGCTACTGCCAACCCTTCCAGGATGTGGCCCTTCTCGCGAGCCTTGCGCAGCAGGAAGACAGTACGACGCGTTACCACTTCGCGGCGATGGTTGATGAAGGCGTCCAGCATTTCCTTGAGATTCAACAAACATGGCTGTCCATCCCTGAGGGCGACCATGTTGATACCGAACACAACCTGCATTTGCGTTTGCGCATACAAATTGTTCAGCACGACTTCTGACATTTCGCCTTTGCGCAACTCAATGACAATGCGCATCCCATCCTTGTCGGACTCGTCGCGCAGCTCGGTAATACCTTCCAGCAATTTTTCTTTGACAAGGTCGGCGATGCGTTCGATCAGACGCGCCTTGTTAACCTGATAAGGAATTTCATAAACGATGATGGTTTCCTTGCCAGTCTTGTTGTCCGTTTCGATCAATGTCTTGGCGCGGATATAGAGTTTGCCGCGGCCCGTGCGATAAGCCTGCACGATGCCCGCACGACCGTTGATAAGGCCTGCGGTCGGAAAATCAGGCCCGTGAATATGCTCCATAAGTCCGTCAATGGTGATCTCCGGATCATTCATCACAGCCATGCACGCGCTAACCACTTCACGCAAATTGTGCGGTGGAATGTTGGTGGCCATGCCGACCGCAATACCGGACGAGCCATTGATCAACAGGGTGGGAACTCGCGTCGGGAACACATCAGGGATTTGTGCGGTACCGTCGTAGTTGGGCGAGAAATCCACGGTCTCCTTGTCGAGATCGGCGATTAACTCATGCGCCAGTTTCTCCATGCGGATTTCGGTGTAACGCATCGCCGCCGCAGCATCACCATCCACAGAGCCGAAGTTGCCCTGACCGTCCACCAGCGGATAGCGCAGCGAAAAATCCTGCGCCATGCGAACGATGGTTTCATAAACGGCGGAGTCGCCATGCGGATGGTATTTACCAATCACGTCACCAACGACACGGGCAGATTTCTTGTAAGGCTTGTTGTAGTCGTTCGACAACTCGCTCATCGCAAACAGCACGCGACGATGGACGGGCTTGAGACCATCACGCACGTCCGGCAAGGCGCGCCCCACGATTACACTCATCGCATAGTCCAGATAGGACTGTCGCATTTCATGTTCGATCGTTACGTTCTGAATGCTGCCCGCAGGACCCTGTGGAAGGGAACCGCCTGCGCCTTGATCCTGATTATCTGCCATGCGTTACGCCAAGTTGTTTTGTAGTTGTTGATCCGGCTTTTTCATGCATTTATTCATGCGACTTTCCGTGCAACCTTCAAAGCAACTTTGCGCCACCGGAAAAATGCCAATAAGCGCTTGATTGCCCTGCCAAAATACCCCTTAAAAAACTGCCCGGATTCTAGCACAGTGACACATCGAAACAGCAACGAAATTGCGTCCGGAAACAGGGTTTTTTCTGGTGCAAAAAACCCCTGTTTTTCAGCCTCTGTTTTTATGCCTGTTCGATACAGCTTTACAGCCTGAATGGCTATACTGCCGGGCTCGCGCTACTGCCCACTTACAGGCCCGGAATGATCACAGAACTGCCCAAATTGCTGATGCATGCCGACACCCTGCTGCATGCGCGCTGGGTGCTGCCAATGCACGCGGGGGGCGACATGCTGGAGCACCAGATTCTCGTCATCACCAATGGCGTCATTGTCGACATGGGTCCCAGCCATGAACTGATGGGACGCTATATGGCGGGTCGTGAGCACTTTCTCGATCACCACGTGGTCATGCCGGGCTTTATCAATGCACACGGCCACAGCCCAATGACCTTGCTGCGCGGTTACGCTGATGATCTTCCGCTGCAGCCCTGGCTGGAGCAGAAAATCTGGCCAGCCGAATCACGCTGGCTCAGCGAAGACTATGTGGCAGCCGGTGCCCGCTTGGCGGTAGCGGAGATGCTGCTGTCTGGCACTACCACTTTTACCGACATGTATTTTCATGCCGATGTAGTCGGCGACGTCGTCAACGACAGCGGCATTCGCGCGCAACTGTCGAGCCCGGTTTTTGACTTCCCCACCACATGGGCCCGCTCTGCGGATGAATACATTACCAAGGCAACCAAGCTGTTTGATCAGTACAGCCATCACGAACGCATCACCATTGCCTTTGGCCCGCATGCCCCCTACACCGTCTCCGATGAACCCTTGCGCAAGATTGCCATGCTGTCGGAGGAGCTTGATGCCTGCATCCACATGCATGTGCACGAGAACGCCCAGGAGATTACGGATGCGATGCAGAAACAAGGCATGCGTCCACTGCGTCGTCTCAAACAGCTCGAATTGATAGGGCCTCGACTGCAATGCGTGCACATGACACAACTGCTCGATGACGAGATCGCAATGCTGCGCGACATGGGTGCCCATGTGATTCACTGCCCCGCCTCCAACCTCAAGCTGGCAAGCGGCATTTGTCGCACAGCTGATCTGCTGGCTGCCGGCGTCAATGTGGCGCTTGGCACCGATGGCAGTGCCAGCAACAACTCGCTCGACATGTTGTCAGAACTGCGCCTGGCTGCCTTGCTGGCCAAGGGCGCTGGCAACGATGCATCGCTGTTGCCCGCCCGCCAGGCGTTGACACTGGCGACCGCAAATGGCGCGAAGGCGCTGGGCCTCGAGAACAAGATCGGCTGCCTGCAGCCAGGCAAACAGGCCGACATCATCGCCATTGATCTCAAACAACCCCGCACCCAACCCGTCTATGATCCCTGCTCTACCATTGTCTATAGCGCCGCATCGTCCCAGGTGAGCCATGTGTGGGTCGATGGCGAGATGCTGGTGGCCGATCACAAGCTCACTCGCATGAATGTGGAGCAGGTACTGGAAGAAGCCAAGCGCTGGGGAGCGGGCATTGCTGCTGGCGCTTTGGAGGAAAAGTCATGACTGTGACTGTCGAAAATCTCAACGTCGATGCTGCCGAAGTTGCCAAGTTCGAGAGATTGGCCAGCCGCTGGTGGGACCGCAACAGTGAATTCAAACCACTGCATGACATCAACCCGCTGCGTGTCGGATTCATCGACAGCAAGGTTAATCTGGTTGGCAAGCAGGTGCTGGATATCGGTTGCGGCGGTGGCATTCTGAGTGAAGCGATGGCGCGTCGTGGCGCTCACGTCACTGGCATCGATATGGGCGCCGCACCGCTGGCCGTGGCAAAACTGCATTTGCTGGAAAGCAAACTCAGCATCCACTATGAACAATCACCTGCCGAAAGCTGGGCGCTGCAACATGCCGGCGAATACGACGTGGTCACCTGCCTCGAAATGCTTGAGCATGTCCCGGAGCCCGCTACCGTGATCGCCGCGTGCCGTCGCTTGCTGAAGCCCGGCGGTCATCTTTTTGTTTCGACGATCAATCGCAATCCAAAGGCATGGCTGCTGGCAGTAGTCGGCGCCGAATACATCATGCGCATGCTTCCGCGCGGTACGCATGACTATCGCAAGTTCATCAAACCGTCAGAACTGATGCAGTGGGCTCGTCAGCAACAGCTGATGCTTGGCGAACTGAAAGGCATGACCTATAACCCGCTCACACAAACCTACCGTCTTGGCAGCGATGTGGATGTGAATTATCTGGTGCACTTGCTGGCGCCATCTTCCCCGCATTCCTGACCAGTAAAGGACGTCCTGTGCTGCACGCTGTAGTTTTTGATCTCGATGGAACACTGCTTGATACCGAGCCGGATTTCACATTGGTCCTGAATCAACTGTTGCTGAAATATGGCAAAGCCGAAACAGACAAAGCCACCGTCCGCAAATTTGTTTCAGCCGGCGCCACCAGCATGGTGCGCCAGGGTTTTGGTCTGCAAGAAGACGATCCACGCCTGCCGGTGCTGCTGCAGGAGTTTCTCGCGCTATACAGTGAACGCATTCCGCAAACCAGCGCCGCACTTTTCGACGACATTGACCTGCTGATTGCGACGCTGGTGGAGAATGGCATTGCCTGGGGCATCATGACCAACAAACATCGCCGCTTCACCGAACCCTTGCTGACACATTTCGAGAATTTCTCCACGTCGGGGTCCCTGGTATGCCCCGATGATGTGGGCGTTGGCAAACCCGACCCCGCAGGCATCCTGCGGGTGTGTGACATGCTCGGAGTTCCGCCTTCGCAGGCTGTTTATGTCGGTGATCATCCACGCGATATCGAAGCCGCCCGCAATGCCGGCATGCCAGCCCTCGCCGTCAGCTGGGGCTACTTGCCTGATGCTCCTCACATCGATCAATGGGGAGCAGATGCCGTGTTGCACTCACCCCAGGAATTGCTCACCTGGTGCCTTAGTCAATGACCACACTTTTTGAATATGCGGCACTTGCCGATCTTCTGCGTGACAAGATCATTCTCGTCACCGGCGCCAGCTCGGGGCTGGGCCGCGCGGCGGCGCTGAGTTACGCCAGTCATGGCGCGACGGTTATTCTGCTTGGCCGCGATGAAGCAAAACTCAACGCTGTCTACGACGAGATAGAAGCAAAGGGCGGTCCGACGCCTGCTGCGATGGTGCTGGACCTGCTGAAGGCCGATGACAACAGCTATCAGGAAGTAGCAACAACGATCATGGATGAATTTGGCTATCTTGACGGGCTGCTGCACAGCGCCGGTCTGATCTCACCCACGCTGCCACTTGAACACACGACAATGGAAAACTGGGAGCAGTTGTTGCGGGTAAATCTGACAGCAGGTTTTGCCCTTACCCGCAGTTGCCTGCCGCTGCTGCGGCGTGCTGCTACCGCGTCGGTGATCTTTACATCATCGACTGCGGGTCGCGAAATGCGGGCTTACTGGGGACCGTACGCAATTGCCAAACACGGCGTGGAAAACCTGGTTCAGCTTTTCCATGATGAGCTGCGTACTACCAGCAATATCCGTGTGAATTCGTTAAACCCCGGGCCCTGTGCAACTGCACTGAGACGCGTGGCATTTCCATCGGAAGATCCACGGAGCAGACCGGCACCCGCTGAACTGATGCCGCTCTATTTGTACCTGATGGGGAACGACAGCCTGCACGAGAATGGCAAACAGTTTTCCGCCCAGTCCGGCTACACCACCGGCTGACGCTATCTCCTTTCCGGCTTCTTGTCCTTGCTCCATGCAGAGTCGCCGCTGCTTGTCTTGGTCGCAGCGCCGGGTCTGCCGCGACGACGATCCTTCGGCGGCGGCACTGCCTTGTCACCACTCTTCTTAGCCACGTAGCGGCCACTGTACTCGGTGATCTGCTGCGGCGCTTTCCATTTCAAGCCTGCCAATTGATACAACGCGCGTGTTTCCGGTACCGGTAACTCAACGTACTTGCCCATCTTCACGAAGCTTGGCAGCACCAGGGAGCCGTAGCGCACGCGCTTGAGTCGACTGACCTTGAGTCCCTGCGATTCCCACAGACGGCGCACTTCACGATTGCGGCCTTCCTGCAGCATCACGTAGTACCACTGGTTGACACCTTCACCACCACCAAAACGGATGCCATCGAACTTGGCCATGCCGTCTTCCAGTTCAACACCCGTGGTCAGATTCTTGAGGACCTCTGCGTTGACGTCGCCCATCACACGCACCATGTACTCGCGCTGCACCTCGGTGGAAGGATGCATCAGCTTGTTGGCGAGTTCGCCGTCCGTGGTGAACAACATCAGGCCGGTGGTGTTGATGTCGAGGCGACCAACAGCAACCCAGCGTGCATGGCTGATGAACGGCAGGTGATCAAAAACAGTGGGGCGACCCTCGGGGTCGTTGCGCGTGCAGATTTCACCCAAGGGCTTGTTGTACATCAGCACCGGATGTTGCTGCACACCCTGATCGCGTGCAGCGAGCTTCTTGCCATCGACCGTGATCTTGTCACGATCAGTCACACGATCGCCCAACTTGGCGATCTTGTCGTTGACCTTTACGCGACCGGCGCTGATCCATTCTTCCAGTTCGCGGCGGGAGCCGAAACCGGCCCGGGCCAATACTTTTTGCAGTTTCTCATCCATCTTGATTTCTCACGAAATTAAATTGCGGGTTAGGTTCAGGATTCTTTGGGCGGTGGTTCCGAATCTACTTCCGGTTCTGGATCAACGGATTCCACTTCCGGTTCCGGGTCAGGCGTTGGTTCCGGCTCCGGTTCTTGTTCAGGCTCAAATTCAGGTTCTTGCCCGGGCTCGTCTGATCGTGCGCTCAACTGGCTATCAACCATGCTGAGGATTTCACTGATCGGGCGGGTGCCGATGGCGGCGGCCTCAGCTTCTTCAGCATCCTGTGCGGCAGCATCTTCCGAGGTCGGCTCGGGTTCAGGGAATTCGATAATGCGTCCCACCGGTTTGGTATCGTCCAATGACAGCTCGCGATTGATCGATTCAAGATCGCGAATTTCGGACAAGGCCGGCAACTCTTCCAGGCTCGCCAGATTGAAGTAATCCAGAAACTGTTTGGTCGTTGCATACATTGCCGGACGACCAGGCACATCGCGGTAACCGACAACACGCACCCATTCATGCTCAAGCAAGGTCTGCACAATCTGTGTGCTGACAGCAACGCCACGGATTTTTTCAATGTCGCCACGTGTAATCGGCTGGCGATAGGCAATGATGGAGAGCGTTTCCAGCACAGCACGTGAATAGCGCTGTGGCTTCTCTTCCCACAAGCGGCTGACCCACTCGCTCAACTCCTGGCGTACCTGGAAGCGGTAACCGGAAGACACCTTCTTCAATTCGAATCCACGATCGGCACAAGCTTCACCAAGACTTTTCAGCGCCTCTTCGAACTGTGCGAGCTCCGGCTTTTCGCCTTCCGGAAACAGCTCTTCCAGTTTTTCCACAGGTACTGGCTTGCCAGCGGCTAACAGTGCGCCTTCGATGATGCGTTGCAGTTGGGCTGTCTCAATCATGCTGCTCGTGCCTTGATATGTATGGGTCCAAAGGGTTCGTTCTGTACCAGCTCCACCAGCGATTCCTTGATCAGCTCCATGATCGCCAGGAAGGTAACAACAACACCGAGGCGACCTTCGTCCTTCATCAGCAAGGACAGCATCGGCGTAAAGTGTTCCGCCGAGACACGCAGCAGAATCTGCGACATGCGTTCACGCGTAGAAAGACTCTGGCGCTGGATGTGGTGACTTTCGTTCAGGTCTGCGCGGCGCAACACTTCGGCAAAGGCCAGCAGAATTTCCTGCAGATCGACCTCAGGCTTCGGCATCGTGCGTTCGAGTTCAGGCGTTTGCGCATGCGCCTGGTACAGATCGCGATAAAGGCGTGGCAACGCATCCACACGCTCGGCCACTTCACGATAGCGCTCATACTCCTGCAAACGGCGGATCAGTTGCGCACGCGGATCTTCTTCGTCTTCTTCCTCTTCCTGCGAGCGCGGCAGCAACATGCGGGATTTGATTTCCGCCAGCATCGCTGCCATGACGAGATACTCGGCAGCCAGCTCAAACTGGGAGGCTTCCATCAGCTCAACATAGGAAATGTACTGTTCGGTAATTTCGGCGACATTGATCTCCAGAATGTCGACGTTCTGGCGCTTGATCAGATACAACAGGAGGTCGAGTGGACCTTCGAAAGCCTCCAGAAAGACCTCGAGCGCATCTGGCGGAATGTACAAGTCCTTCGGCAGATCGGTAACAGCCTTGCCAGCGACGAAGGCGAAAGGCAGTTCTCCCTGTTCGGCGCCCTGCTCCAGTCGCGCACGCGCCAGCAGACTGACGGGAGCCTGGTCGTCAGCAATTTCAGTGGAGGTTACTGCTTCGTCAGTCATCATGCTGTCCTGTGAACGCCGGCTGTTTGATCAAACAAAACAGCTCAGCGGTAATTCAATCCCATCGCTTGCCGTACATCCTGCAAGGTATCGCGGGCGGTGTCGCGGGCTTTTTCCGAGCCTTCCAGAATAATGGACTTCACCAGATCCGGGTTGTCTTCGTACTGGGCGGCGCGTTCGCGGATTGGCGTCAGTTCGGTCACGATGGCGTCGATGACCGGCTTCTTGCATTCCAGACATCCGATGCCTGCACTACGGCACCCTTTCTGGACGAATTCCTTGATTTCCTGCGTTGAGAAGATTTCGTGCAACTGCCACACAGGACACTTGTCAGGATTGCCGGGGTCGGTCTTGCGTACACGCGCAGGATCGGTCGGCATTACCTTGATCTTCTTGCTGATCTCGTCACTGGTATCGCGCAAGGTGATGACGTTATCGTAGGACTTCGACATCTTGCGGCCGTCCAGACCCGGCATCTTGGCAGCTTCGGTCAGTTTCGCAGCCGGCTCCGGCAGAATGATCTTGCCGCCGCCTTCGAGATAACCGAACAGTCGCTCGCGATCACCCAGCGTGATGTTCTGTTGCTCTTTCAGCAGGGCCTGCGCTTTCTCCAACGCTTCCTGGTCGCCCTGCTCCTGGTACTTGCGACGCAGTTCGTCATACATCTTGCCGACCTTCTTGCCCATCTTGGCAATCGCCGCTTTGACGCTTTCTTCAAAGTCAGGCTCCTTGCCGTACAGGTGGTTGAAGCGGCGGGCCACTTCACGCGTTAGCTCAACGTGAGCCACCTGATCGGCACCCACGGGCACGAGGCCGGCGCGATAAATCAGAATGTCAGCGCTTTGCAGCAGCGGATAGCCAAGGAAGCCATAGGTATTCAGGTCCCTGTCCTTCAGATTCTCCTGCACGTCCTTGTAGCTCGGCACGCGCTCGAGCCAGCCTAGTGGAGTCATCATCGACAATAGCAGGTGCAGTTCAGCATGCTCCGGAACCTTGGACTGCACGAACAGCGTGGCGGCGCTGGGTGAAACACCGGCCGCCAGCCAATCGACCACCATGTCCCAGATGCTCTCTTCAATGACGTGCGGATTTTCGTAGTGGGTTGTAAGTGCGTGCCAATCGGCGACAAAGAAGTAACACTCGTATTCGTGCTGCAGCTTGACCCAATTGTGGATGACCCCGTACAGATGCCCCAGATGCAAACGTCCGGTTGGGCGCATGCCGGATAACACGCGCCGCTGTGAATCAATGGAACTCAAGCTCTACTCCCAGGCTTTACTTCTTCTGAAACGGTGAATTGGATGATGCGGAAGGGACTTGCCCCGACACGCGATCAGCACCGCAAATTTGCAGCGATTATAGCCACAATGGCTATTGTTTTGGCACAGTAAACAAAGGGTTAGCTCACCTTGTTTTTACAGGAAGGGAGCGGGATCGCCCTTGCCTTCCCTGATTACTTTTGGCACCCCCTCTTCCAGATCCACCACGGTAGTGGTCGTTAGTCCGCAAAAACCAGAATCTATAATTAAATCAACTTGGTGCTGCAATCTTCTCGAAATCTCATCAAGGTCAAACAAGGGCTCGATTTCACCGGGCATCAGCAAACTGCTGCTTAATAACGGACCATCCAGCTCAGCCAGCATGGCCGCGACGACCGGGTGATCTGGCACCCGAATGCCAATGGTCTTGCGCTTGGGGTGCTGCAGCAGGCGCGGCACTTCCGAGGTGGCTTTCAAAATGAAGGTATAGGGCGCCGGGGTATAGGCTTTCAACAAGCGATACATGCTGTTGTCTACGCGCGCATAGGTCGCGATCTCTGACAGATCCCGGCACACCAACGTGTAGTTGTGTTTACTGTCGACCTGGCGGATTCGGGAAATGCGCTCCATGCCTTCCTTGTTACCTACGGCACACCCCAGCGCATAGGCGGAGTCAGTCGGGTAAACCACGACACCACCATCGCGGATACACTCCACCGCCTGTCGTACCAGGCGCTGCTGTGGATTTACCGGATGGATGGCCAGTACGCGCGTCATGTTCAATCCTGGGCTGTAAAGGGAGGCAAACTACCATATTCACTCCAGCAGGGCTTGCAGACCTTTGCCATGAAATTGGCTACCATCGAGCTTCCTTTCAAATGCAGTGTTGTCATGAAAGCCTTTCTCGAATACATCCCGCTATTGTTCTTCCTGGCCATTTACAAGCTGGAGGAGCGCGTCGTTGGCATTGCTGGCGTTGAGTTCACTTTTGGCGGAATTTACAGCGCTACCGCTGCACTGATTCTTGGCACCGTAGTCGTGTACGGAGCACTGCTGATCAAGGAAAAACGGCTTAGCCGGTTGCAGTGGCTGGTCGTGGGCGCGGTGATTGTATTTGGCAGCTCAACGCTGCTGCTCCGCTCGGAAGACATCCTGAAATGGAAGGCGCCGGTGGTGAACTGGATCATGGCAGCGGTATTCATCGGAAGTCAGTATTTCAGCTCCACCAACATGGCCCAGACGATGTTCGGCCAGCTAGCCAGGATGCCGGCACAGCGCTGGAAAATTCTCAACTTTGCATGGGCTGGCGTATTCCTGCTCGTTGGGTGCGCAAACCTGTTTGTCGCGTTCACATTTCCCGACTACTGGGTGGACTTCAAGGTGTTCGGTAGCTTGGCCATTCTGCTAATAGCGAGCGTTGGGCAGATTTTCTACCTCTACCCCTACATGGAGAATGAGCAAGCTGCCGCGGAGAAACCCGATCTCAACGCGCCGAAGTAACCGGTAGCAGCGACGGACGTAGCTGCGGAAAGCCTTCATCGAGCTTGAGATTCCACTCTTCAACCTGGGATCGTTGTGATTCCAGCAGCGGCACCACATCACCGGCGATAGTGATGCTGTTGATTACGTCTCCTCGCCTGATCGTACGAACAATTTCCTTGCCCTTGCTGATCAAACCAAACACCGTGTGCAAGCCATTCAAATGCGGAACCGCCTGGTGGGTGATGAAAAACTGGCTGCCATTGGTCCCGGGGCCTGCATTCGCCATGGCCAGAATACCTTCCTGATTCAGCCGCAGAATTATTTCGTCCTTGAATCGATAGCCGGGACCTCCTGAGCCATTACCAACCGGGTCGCCACCCTGTGCCATGAAACTTGGCTCCACCCGATGGAAGGTCAGTCCGTCGTAGTAGCCACGCGTGGCCAGATTAACGAAATTGGCTACCGTCAGCGGAGCGACATCCGGCCGGAGGACGAACTCCATCGTGCCGCGTTCAGAACTGATAGTGGCCACCAGGGCGGAAGCCGGAGCTTGCGCGAGCGCCGCCAGACTCAACCAGCAGCCAACCAGAAAACCAAATAACGCCTTCATGCCAACACCACCCCCTGCTGTTCCAGGTAACGCACAATCGCGGTTACCAACGGCTTCATGAAATATTGTCGCTCCGGCATCACCGCCACCGTGAAGCCAGCTTCCTCCAACTGCTCTTTCACCACCGGCCCGACAGCGGCCAAAACGGTGCCAGCAAGGCCACTTTGCAAGGCCGCTTGCAGACCGCGTTTGGCAGCGACTTCGAGCAGACGCTTGTACTGGGATTGGGATGTGAAAGCGACCATCGCTACTTCGAGTCGAGCCAGCTTGCCAATGAATTCCGTTACCCGCTCTTCGTCTTCTTCACTGGCGTAAACATACGGAGCCACCACGTCGACCGCTGCTC
The DNA here is from genome assembly GCA_040387155.1 of Pseudomonadota bacterium. GTDB lineage: Bacteria > Pseudomonadota > Gammaproteobacteria > Pseudomonadales > Pseudohongiellaceae > CAILUG01. The sequence goes on from JAZKEH010000235.1 coordinate 26,836, forward strand.
CTGTTGCCGTCAGGCCGTTAACCAGCAAGGGGTTCGGCTCTTCCCCGTAAAGTTGCAAAGCCACCCGTTTTTCCATCAGGTTCAGCGTTTGTGCCAGCGCTAAAACACCGGCACTGGTAGCGGGCGTGGCGCTGTAATGAGCTTTCAACCCTTGATCCCGCAACACTTTTTCCGGTTTGGGTCCCCGACACAAGGTCGGCACTTGTGCGAGCGCCCGGCGGAATTGCTCTCCAACGTTCTCCTCGTCTGCCCGCTTCAGCAAACGCCGCAAACCTTCACCGGTCAGCAGTACAAGCAATGCTGGAGGATCGACAATAAAACGAGAAAGCCAAGCCTTTATGGGCACGGGATCAGGGGCATCAAGAATGGCCACCAGCGGAACTTCCAGCACCGCCAGCCCACGGTTACGCAATAAAAGGCTAAGAGTCTCGCGCTCCCGTGATTCCGGAACCGCAATGAGTCCTTGCCAGCAACAATTAAGGTCAGAGCTCATTAAACAGGACCCGATTGGTCATTTCAGAATGTGATAGAGGTAACACTACAAGCAAAATCCAGTTTTGGTAACGCCAAATTACACATTACTTACAGATCAGTAACGAAATTTGTTACCTTTTGCCGCAACCATGTGTTACCTTATGCCTCGCACTCCTACCCGGGGTGTGAATTCGAAATCATCTATCTTACAAGGAGCAAAAGATGAACGCTAAAACCATCAATCTTGAAGTTATTGAAGAAGTTGCAATCGGCGTACTGACCGGAATGATCTTCCTGTCTGTGCCCGTTCTGACCTTCATTTCTTAAGTTTGACTGCCTACCGGTAACCCCAACCTGCTGATTACCCCCTCAATTGGCGGGGCCAGGTTACCGGTACAGTTAGCTCTCTTCCGGCGACACCCTTTTCAGGGTTCGCTTTGGAAGAACCCTCCCCTCCAGCTTTTCCAAGCTCGCGCTAGTTAACTACCCTTCTGCAACAGCCTCTCTGCAAAATTACAGGGGCGATGACGGCTGTCCAATTGGCTGGCAATGATCTGATTCCAGGCAGTCTTGCAGGCAGAAGTAGATCCCGGCATGCAAAACACAGCCGTACTGTTGCTTAATCCGGCAAAGGCGCGCGACTGGATTGTCGAAGTGCCGATTTCTCCGTAGGAAATCTGGCGGAACAGTTCACCAAAACCATCAATGCTCGAATCAAACAATGGCGTCAGCGCCACCACGGTATTGTCTCGCTTGGTAAATCCGGTGCCACCCGTTACCAGCACGACGTGCACAGCATCGTCAGCAATCAATGCCGCCACCAACGCCCGCAACTTATAAACATCGTCCTTGCATATCTGCTTGCCGATCAGCGTGTGGCCGGCTGCGGTTGCCGCTTCCTGTAGAAACTGGCCAGAGGTATCGGTCTCCTCGGTGCGCGTATCAGACACGGTAACAACAGCAACACTCAACGGGCGGAATTCGGCGGTGGGTTTCATGGTGTGGTTCCTGCAGCTGGGATCAGGTCTGGCGGGCCGGCACTAGCCGCCGGTCATGTTCATGAAACGCACCAACTGGGGCGCGTCTTTGTCGTAGAAATAGTGCTTGAGCGGCTTGATATCCATCGCTGCGCGGATGGTCTCCTGCAGCAACTGTTCGTTGCCGGGCTGTTCGCGAAGAATGGCACGCAAATCCACCGAGTGCTCGTTGCCAAGACAAAGCAACAAACGCCCTTCCACCGTTACCCGCACACGGTTACAGCTTTCGCAGAAGTTGTGCGATACCGGCGAGATGAAGCCCACTTTGCTGTCGCTGCCTTCGATACGGTAATAGCGTGATGGCCCTGCGGTTTTCATCACAACAGGTGTCAGCTTGTGTGCTGTCTCAATGACACGGCGCACCTCATCATTGCTACAACTGGTATCAAGTCTGTCATGGTCAGATACTTCACCCAGCGGCATCTCTTCTATATAGGCAATGTTGATACCAAGACGCATTGCGTAATGCAAAAGATTCAGAATCTCATGATCATTGCGGCCTTTCAGAATGACAGCATTGAGCCTGAGTGACTTGAAGCCTTGCGCCTTCGCCGCTTCGATGCCCCGAATAACCTGGGCGAGATCGCCCGTGCGGGTCATCTGGTGGAACATATCAGCATCAAGCGAATCAAGACTGATATTGATGCGCGTTACGCCGGCCGCTTTCAGCGCCGGCGCCATCTGTTCAAGGTGCGAGCCATTGGTGGTAATCAGCAGCTCTTCCAGATCAGGCAGTTGGCCAATGTTCTGCACCAATTCCAGAATATTGTTGCGAACCAGCGGCTCACCGCCGGTCAAACGGATTTTGCGTACACCGAGGTTGGTGAACGCGCGCGCCACATTGAAAATCTCTTCCAGCGACAACACCTGGTTGCGCGGCAGGAACGTCATCTTTTCCGACATGCAGTACACACAGCGGAAGTCGCAACGATCAGTTACCGAAAGACGTACGTAGTCGATGTGACGACCGTATTTGTCGATCAGTACTGGTGCTTGGCTGACGGGAGCGTTCATGGGCTTCTGATTAGGTTTCTGCAGCTGGTTTGCCGCTTGGCTCAGCGGATGACAGCGACCGTTTGAGGAGATGAATTATAGCTGATCTATAGCGGCCATAATACAACGGAGACTGGAGAGACGTGGATTCAACCCGCTGCATTACCGGCAGCTGTTGTATTGGATCCCTCAAGGAATGTGGGCTCTGATTGCAATAAATCAAGCACTATTGCACAGCCTTTTCCGCTGATGTCACATTGTGTTGCGCGATTTTGACCGCGTTATGGGCGATGGCCTGCTTGCGCGCCACAGCAGCTTGCCGGGTCCGCGCACGCATTCGTGTCTCACGATCCCATTGCAACCCAAGTTTGACTGTTACACCCAGCGCAAGCAGCAATGCAGCGACTACACCAGCGAGCAGCAGAATCTCCCGATTCTCATCTGTCTGTTGCGGGCCGCCTTGCTCCAATCCCTGACTGATGTCCTGCGCCCGCTGTTCAGCCTGCTCCATCTCTTGCTGCATACGCAGAATTTGTTGTTCCAGATCAGCCATTCGTTGCCGGCGAGCACTGAGCAGGTCGCGGACAGCGGTTGCGCTTTGGGTAATGCCAGCCAGATAGGGATTGGATTCCTGATAGGTTTCTTGATTGGCCTGTTGGTTGGTCTCTTCACCTGTAGTCTGTACCGGTGGCTCCATCCGCTGGGGAATTACCTGTATAGCCGGCACCGGAGTTTGTGGGCTTGTGTTGTCTGCCGCCTCATCAATGGAAGCCATGCTCTTCTCTTCAATAGTGTCGTCAATAACCACAACCGATGCAGGTGCTGCGACTGGAGACGGCTCCGGCTCCTCACCAGCAGCCAACGCTACAACCACGGGTGTTGCTGTTGGCAACAACAAGCCAGGTTCCGCAACTGCTGCCAAGCGCTCGGTACCCGGTGGAAGATCAGGTTCCGGCTCAACGGTTGGTGCTGCCGCTTCCTGCGCTGGCTCGTTCAAAGGCGTAAAGGCGGGAGCTTCCGCGACATTGTCGGGCACATCAGGTCCCCACAGTTGCTCAAACAAATCCTGCGCCGTTGACGGATTGATGGCCGAGATATCGCGGGCCAGCGGAATACTGAGCACTGCACCAACCTTCAGCATTGAAATATTGCCATTGATAAAGGCGTTGCGATTCATGCCGTGGGCACTGATCAGGAACTGATACAGATTTTCACTGACACCTGCCGGATTGAACTGACGCGCGATATCCCACAACGTTTCACCACTGCGTACCTCGTATTGGAGGCGGCCATCCTTGATTGCCGGCTCGTCGATTGCTGGTTCTGCAACAACAGGTTGTTCAATGATTGCTTCGACGGCTGCCTCGGCAACAACAGGCTCTGGTACAGGCGCGACTCTTTCCACTTCTATTGCAGCCTGGGTGCGTACACCTGGAAGTTCTGCCCGTGCTGCCGGGGGTACTACAGGACCCGGTTGTGGCGGTGCAACGGCGATTGGCGTCTGAGGCGGCGCCACGATTACCGGCGCTGGCGCCGGAGCCGGTTCAGTCACTGAAACCCGCGGCGCTTCCTGTTCGAACTCCGGCAGAGGCGGATCAAACAACAGCACGTACTCGCGCAGCGAAGAACCTTCCGGCCATCGCAACACCAGCAACAGATCCATGAAAGGTTCTGACACCGGCTCGCGACTGCTGACGAGAATTTTCACTTCGCCTGCGCGATTTGGCCCCACCAGATTGAAACTGAGGGAATCCAGAATCGGCAACCAGGTGAGATTGAAAGCGGTGTACTGCGGCTGGGTTGCATTGACGATCTGCACTTGCGTGAGATCAATGTTGGACCAGTCACGCACTTCGATTTCCACTTCGACGGGATCGCCCAGTCGCGACAGAATCAGTTCCTCGCCGAGGCTCTGCGCCAGGGTCGGCAGTGCCAATGTCTGCATCAGCAGCAACAAAGCGAGTTTTGCAGTCCGCTTCAGCACAGTTTCACAACACCAGTTGCGGACGGCCAGGCGAGGCAGCGCCCGCCAGCCATGCCGCACCATCGCGATACAACTGTTCCACTTCCGGTCCTTTCAAACCGGGTAAACCGCCTTTGGCCACCTTGTAACCGATGCGGCTTTGCAGATAGGCCAGATGGCGATAACCGGCGGGAAACTGTTGCAACAATGCCGCATCGAGTCGCAAGGTAGCGGCAGGGTCAACAGCGTCCATGCGGTCTTTTTCATAGATGGGTTGTCGGCGCACCATGCCCCAGCGCCCTGCCCGCTTTTCATGAAAATCGTAGAAGCGGCCAGTGCAGGTTACATCGACCAGCACGCCCTCCACTTCCGCGCGCTGACTGATTGTCATCTTGGTCTGCGACACCGCCCGCAACCCCGCCACCTCGCAGGTAAAGCCGCCATGAAAATGGATGATGCTGACGCCGTTATCGAAACCCTTGCGGCGGGCGGCAATGAAATCGGCAGAGGGCGCCTGGAACCAGGTGGCACACATGAAACCGTCGTCATGCCAACAGCGGGCAAAGGCATCCCAGTTGCCGGAGTCGCTAAAAATGGCCCAGTTGTCGACCAGTTCCTGGATCTGACGCTTGTCGTCGGCGACCTGCATGAACCACCCTCTGTGCACCCTGCGTGCAACGCTGGCGGCGATTATACACGGGGCTGCACAGTGACACAGGGAAGTGTCCAGAACGCTGCCTGCCAAAGGGTAAATTTGATACGCTTCGCGACGATTTTTACTCAGGAGCCAGTACCCAATGATCATCGATTGTCACGGCCACTACACCACTGCCCCGGATGCCCTCGGCGACTGGCGCGATTCCCAGAAGGCCGCCCTCAAGAAAGACCCCAAACACCTCGGCGAAAAGGGGGTTATCAACATTACCGATGACCAGATTCGCGACACCATTGAAACCGGCCAGCTCAAACTGCAGCGCGAACGCGGTATCGACGCCACGATTTTTTCTCCCCGTGCGAGCTGGATGGAACATCATGTCGGCAATGCGCACACCAGCAAGTACTGGACTGAACATACCAATGAGCTGATCTACCGTGTCACCCAGTTGTACCCGCAGAAATTCATCGGCGCTTGCGCGCTGCCGCAGTCGCCCGGCACCGATCTGAAGACCTCTATCGCAGAACTCGAACGCTGCGTGCTTGAATTCGGTTTCGTTGGCTGCAACCTGAATCTTGATCCCTCCGGTGGCCATTTCAATTCGCCACCGCTCGGCGACAAGTACTGGTACCCGGTCTACGAAAAAATGGTGGAGCTGGATGTGCCCGCCATGATTCACGTCAGCGGCAGCTGCAACCCTGCTTTCCACGCCACCGGTTCCTACTACCTCAGTGCTGACACAACAGCATTCATGCAGTTGATGCAGAGCACCGTGACCAAGGATTTCCCGACCATCAAGTTCATCATCCCGCATGGCGGCGGTGCAGTGCCCTACCACTGGGGCCGCTTCCGCGGTCTGGCCGACATGCTCAAGCTGCCGAACCTGAAAGAACTGCTGATGAACAATGTCTACTTCGACACCTGTGTCTATCACCAGAAAGGCATTGATCTCCTGGTCGATGTCATTGAGAACAAGAACATCCTGTTCGCCTCTGAAATGATCGGCGCTGTCCGTGGCAAGGATCCGGAAACCGGCTTCTACTTCGACGACACCAAGCGCTACATCGACAACGCCCGCATCAGCGAGCAGGAAAAAGCCAACATCTTCGAACACAACATCCGCAAGGTGTTCAGTCGCATGAAGATCTAGGTCCAGTGCGCCACGCGCAGCGGATTCCCCTGTGATGCTGACTTCAGCCGATCTCACGGCCTTTGGACTCACGCTGCAACTGGCGGCCCTGACCACGGTCATCCTGCTGTTGCTTGGCACGCCGCTGGCGTGGTGGCTTGCCCACACACGCTGGCGCTTTCGTTTCGTGCTTGAAACCATCATCGCGTTACCGCTGGTGCTACCTCCCACAGTACTTGGCTTTTACTTGTTGCTGGCGCTGGGTCCCCGCGGCTGGCTGGGTTCACTGATGCAAACACTGGGCGGCGAACCGCTCGCTTTCACGTTCCAGGGTTTGCTGTTCGGCTCCGTCATCTATTCACTGCCCTTCGTCGTGCAACCGCTGCAGGACACTTTCCAAAGCATTGGCCGCCGTCCGCTGGAGATTGCTGCCACACTGCGCGCAACGCCCTTCGACAGCTTTTTCAACGTAGTGATTCCAATGGCGCGCGCCGGCTACATCACGGCAGCCATGCTGGGTTTCGCCCACACGCTCGGCGAATTCGGTGTGGTGCTGATGCTCGGTGGCAACATTCCCGGTGAAACCCGCGTGCTGTCTATCGCCATCTATGACCACGTGGAAAGTCTTGAATACGCGCAGGCACATGTATTGGCCGGCGCCATGTTGCTGCTGTCATTCTTCATATTGCTGACGGTTTACGGTCTGCGCGGCCGCTTGCGCGTGGTGCGTCTGTGAGCAAGCTGCAGCTGCAACTGGCAGTCACCCGCGGCGAATTCAGCTTGCCGGTCTCGCTCGAGTTGCCTGCGCGCGGCATCAGTGCTTTTTTCGGCGCGTCCGGCACTGGCAAGACCAGTGTATTGCGCGCGATTGCCGGTCTTGATCATCACGCCAATGCCTTGATCAGCCTCAACGGCACTGTATGGCAGGACAGCAAAAAGTTTGTGCCGGCCTATCAACGCAAACTCGGCTATGTATTCCAGGAAGACAATCTGTTTCCCCACCTGAACGTGGCAGACAACCTGCAATTTGCCAGCCGGCGTGCACTGACTCCCCCTGCCTTTGTCGAACAAGTCATCAATCAGTTGCAACTGGACGCGCTGCTGCAACGCAAATCCTTGCAATTATCCGGCGGCGAAAAACAGAAAGTGGCAATTGCCCGCGCGCTGATCCAGCAGCCCACCCTGTTACTGCTGGATGAGCCTCTGTCCGCGGTTGATGAAGAATTCAAGCGCGGCTTTCTGCCGCTGTTCAGAAGTTTGCTGCTGCAACTCGGCATCCCCGCCCTTTATGTCACCCATGCCAGCGCCGAAGTCGGCATGCTGGCTGACACCCTTGTTTACTTTCGTGCCGGCTCCTCTCCACGAGCAGCACCAACCAATGCCATGCTGACCGATCTGCAACAGGAACTTGCCCATCGCGCCGACGCAGAAGCATTTCTCGATGCCCGTGTTGCTAGCCACGAGGCCGAGTACGGCTTGTATACGCTTGACTGCGGCGGCTGTTCACTGACGGTTGGCGGACCCACGCTGCAACAAGACCAACAGGTACGGATTCGCATCCTGGCGCAGGACGTCAGTCTCGCGCTGGCGCCACCCCAACACTCCAGCATTCTCAACATACTGCCGGCCACGATCATGGCCATGTCAGATGAGGGGGATCATCAGTGTGTTGTGCAATTGCGACTGGGATCACAAAGTGAAGGGAGACCGTTTTCACAAACGTTGCTGGCGCGCATCACACGCAAATCAGCAGTAGCGCTGCGTCTGGCAATCGGCGATGCTGTTTATGCCCAGATCAAGAGCGTCGCAGTATTGCACTGAACGCAAGGAAAATTGAGTGGTCAAGATTGCCAAGGCTGTTCCCAAATCATTGCACCAGCATGACGCTGAGCTGCGCAATGACACGCAGCGCATCAAGCAATACCTCGAGAAGTCACGCTTTTGGCGCAACCTCGTCCTTCTCATCATCACCGTCGCACCGCTCATCAGCTTTTCGCTTTACTACGCCGTCATCAAAAACCAGGCCGATGCCGCTTTCCGTAATCAGGTCGAAACCATCACCCGCATGATTGCGTTGACCCTCGACGTCGAGCGCCACTCGCGCGTGGCTGCATCCCCCGGGCAAGACAATGAACGAGCCGCGTTAATGGAATTTCTTGCCACTATTCAACAGGACTTTGCCGGCATCCAGCGCATCACTACCCGCGTAATACGCAACGATGAACAACTCCTGGTACTGGATACCATCGCCACGGATTCCAGTGGCGTCCTCGTCCGCTGGCAGACAAGCGACGCGGAACGCGAAGGCTTGCAGCAAGTGCAGTCCACTGGCTTCTGGCATTCTCCAACCATGGCTTATATCAACGAGGCTGCCTATCAGGAGAGCTGTGCTCCACTGCGCAACACAACCGTCGCTGAACCCGCTCTCGTATGCATTCTGTTCGGCGCCGACGCTTATGTTGAAGAAATCCGCGTGCTGGGGCGCAACTCGATATTGGCTATGCTGTTTTCGATCGCGGCGAGCGCGTTGCTGATCTACAGCGTTCTGAAAAACCATCAGCAAGTAACCCGTTCATTGCATCTGGTTGAAAAGCAACGCGACCTCTTTCTTGAACATTCGCGTACCGACCCGCTGACTGGCGCCCTGAATCGTCGCGCCTTTGATACGGCCTACACGATTGCCGAAGCCCATTTCCGTCGCAACAAACTGCCCTTTGCGCTGATCAGTATCGACATAGACCACTTCAAAAAAGTGAATGACAGTTACGGCCACGACATTGGCGACCAGGTGCTGCGCACGCTGGTGCAAACGTTGCAGAAGGTGATACGCCCAAATGATTTGCTGGTACGCATGGGTGGCGAGGAGTTCTCGATCATTTGCAACCTGTCTGCCGCAGAACACGCATTTTCGATGGCAGAGAAACTGCGCGAGGCCGCGTCGCGCATCCTGGTGGTCGCACACGACAACCAGCATGTGGTTTTCACTGTCAGTCTCGGCGTTCATATCGTTGGTGTCGATGACGACATCGAATCAGCATTGCGACGCGCTGACATTGCGCTGTACTGCGCCAAACGCACGGGTCGCAACAAGACAGTCATCTACACACCCGACCTGGAAGCCGAATTCAATCGCCTGCAATAGGCACAGATCACGCCTGCCTGAACCAGCCGGCGATGCTATAGCGCTCTCGGGTCGCCGGCAGCACTTCGTGTGGAAACTCTTCGCTGAGAAAAATCACCAAACGATTGTGGAGTGGACTGACCTTGTCTACCACAGTGTCGTCATCGCGATAGATCACCAACTCACCTGCGTCAGCTGGCTGCCAATGGGGGTTCAGATAATAAACGGTGGAAACCAGGCGGTTGCGCGCTCCCCTGAAGGAATCACGATGCTTGCGGTAGAAGGCCCCGGGCGCATAACGGACAAAGTGACTTTCGTAACTGAACAGTCCCAGATACAACTGCTCATTCAATTGCAGCCGCAACTGTTCCATGAAGGCAAGGAATTCAGCGCTGGTTTTATCGGACGGTTCGAGCCAGCAAATGCTGTCCTGGCGAACTGTGGCATCAACTGCATGCGCCGTTTGCCGACCTATGCCGGCCGCATGCGCACGCAGCTCAATTTGTTGGCGGGCTGTACCAATGAGCGCTTGCGCCAGGTCCGCCGGTAACGCCGCATCGACAACAGCGTAACCCTGCTCCACCAACTGCTGGATCATTGTGAAGCGGTTTGTCCCATCAGACGTTGTACCAGTGCCGTCATCTCGGGCAACTCGCCCACGACGTCAAAGTTGCCGAAGGACTGGCTGTCAGCCTTGCCCGTGGCGTAATCGAGCGGAATCAAACCGTTATTGTCCTTCGCCTGCAGGTCGCCGCCATGGCTGGCGATGAACTCGACAACCTGCAACCAGTTGGAACGCACAGCGGTATGCAGCGGCGTTTCACCGCCAACGCCGCCTTTCTGGTTGATGTCGACGCCGCCCTTCATCAGCACTTCAAGGCCCTGCGTCACCGTTACTTCGTTCTTGTTGCGGCCGCGGGTGCCACCCTTGTTTGTCATCGCGATCAGCGGCGTTACGCCATTCATGTTGGCCAGGTTCTGGTCAGCACCGTGATCGATCAGCAATTGCATCATCGCAACGTCAGCGCCATAGGCAGCACGCACCAGCGGCGTTGCACCCGTCGTCAGCACCCCGTTGTCGTTGGCGCGGTCATAGGCAATCTCACGTGGCAGCGGCGCCAGCTTCAGTGCGTAGTTGGGATCAGCACCGCGCTCAAGCAGCATGCGCGCTACTTCAAGACCCGTGGTCAGTTGTACCGGCGGCAAGTCACCGCGCTGGCTCATCGGCAGAATGTTGGTATCGGCAGCCGCATACAACGGTGTGCGGCCCCAGTAGTCCCACTGGTTGACGTCAGCACCACGCTCGACAAGATATTTGGCAATATCGAAGCGCATGTTAACCAACGCCATGATCAGTGGTGAAACGTTGTCCGGATCGGGCTTGTTGATGTCGGCGCCGGCATCCAGCAGGGTTTTCACACATTCCAGACATTCTTCACGCACCCCATACAGCAACGCCGTAAAGCCCCCCTGGAACATTTCCTTTACGCGCGGCTCGGAAGTCACGCGGCGTTCCCAGTTACGGTCTATCGCTCGCTTGTCGATCTCAGCGCCCTTTGCGATCAGGAGTTTGACCATCGCCGGTTGCTGACGCGCAGCTGCCCACATCAGGGCAGTCTGGCCACCCCAGGTTTCGGCGGCATTGATATTGGCGCCGTGCTCAAGCAGCAGCTCAGCCGCTTCGAGACTGCCGGTACGCGCAACGGCCATCAGCGCGGTCTGCCCTTCCGGATTGGGTGATTCGACATCGGCACCGGCATCCAGCAGGAGTTCCAGCACTTCAAGATTGGCATGGGTCGCTGCTTCAACCATCGGCGACGAACCGTAGTCGTTTTGCGTATCGGCCTTGGCTTCTGCCCGCAGCAGACGTTCAACCAGTGCCGCATTGCCGTAGTACGCCGCCCAGTGCAACGGCGTAGTACCGTCAACCGAGGGACGATTCACGTCGGCGCCTGCCTTGATCATCGTTTCCGCAGCAGCAAAATCCTGCTGCTCGATTACTTCAACCAAAGTCTGCGCCTGTAATGGCAGACTGAATGCGAGTGCGATGCCCAATACGAGTTTTTTCATGTTGTTCTGCCTGAGCGCTAGTGCCGTGTAATTACGTTTCTATTGCAAATCCTAGACGTCAGCCAACAAACCACTGCTGTCACCAAAGTGATCCACTTCGACGTTGGCCTTGTCGAGCAGCGTCAGCATCAGGTTGGCGAGTGGTGTGTCCTGTGCATAAGCGAAATGCTGATTGCCCTTCAGACGACCAGCACCACGTCCGACGATGACCGCTGGAATCGGATCATTGTTGTGCAGGTTGCTGTTCGACATACCGCTGCCGTACAGCAGCAGTGAGTGATCAAGTACGGAGCCGTCGCCATCCGGCATCTCCGACAGCGTTTTGACGAACTTGGCAAAACCCGACATGTACCACTGCTGCACGGTCGACAGGCGATCCAGCTTGGCAGGATCGTTCTGGTGATGCGACAGGGGATGGAACGCATCGGAAATGCCGATATGGGTAAAGGTGCGCATGCTCACCTCACGATCGGTCATGAAGGTGATGATGCGGGTCAGGTCCGCCTGGTAGGCCAGCGCCATCAGGCTGTACATCAGGTCAAGATGGGCGGGGAACGTACCGGGTGTGCCCACTGGCGCGTCAGGAATATTGATGCCGGACATGTCCTGCTCCGACAGTTTCTGCATCTGCATTTCAACGTCGCGAATCGACTGCAGGTACTCGCTCATCATGACCTTGTCATTGGCGCCAAGCGTTTTGTTGAGACCGGCCGCATCTTCCATGACGAAGTCGAGCAAGCTGCCGTTTTCAGCAGTGATTGCCGCGCGTTCATCACCAGTGTCGCCCTGACCAAACAGACGGTAATAGAGTTTGCGTGGGTTGCCTTCCATCGGCAGCGGCTGGGTTGGCGTTTTGAAAGCAACGGTGGACGAGAAGCTGCCGGCGCCGCCTTCCAGCGTGGACACTTCGAGTGAGGGGAACGGCGTCTGGGTGCCGAGTGTGCGTGCGATCATCTGGTCAACACTGACACCGTCGTCCGGATTGGCAGTGCCTTCCGGCGCAACACAGCGCAACCAGGTGCCTGCCTTGATAGCGTGCGGATCCGGACTTTCACCCGGTTTGTTACGCAGACCACTGACCACGGTGATGTGGTCACGGAAATCCGCCAGCGGCGTGAGGATCTTGCTCATCTCGAAGCCGGCGCCAGTCGTGCTCGGCACCCAACGATCCTGCACTGCGCCATGCGGCACATAGACGAAGCCCATGCGCAATTTGGCAGCTTCCTGCGCCCTGGCTGCCGGAATCATCGCATCAAGCAACGGCAGTGCAATGCTGGCACCAACGCCGCGCAGTACGTGACGACGGGACAGATGTTTGCGGGTAATGAACATGGGATCGCTCCTTTATCTTGTTGTCTTGTTAACAGCGTGATGACTATTGTTTTTGTGCAACTGACACTGCCTGATCAACCTTCTCTGCTGCCGGTACTTCTGCCTGCACCTTGCGGAACTGCGCGCTGCTGACGATGCCCTGTACGAGATCGTAGAACGCATAATCATTCTTCTCTGAACTTTCGACGATGCTGCGCACTGTCGGCATGTCCTTCGCTTCAATCGGACGTCCCAGCGCATACAGCATCAATTTGCCTGCAAGGTTCTCAACAAAGATGGCGGGTCGTGCAGTCAATGCATTGCGCAGATCATTGATGCCTTCGATATTGGTGCCATCCGGCAGTACGCCGTCGGTATCAACCTTGGCACCGACAAAGCGATCGATATCTTGCGCTCGAGCTCGTACTGGCTCGTCCT